>JACNJD010000041.1 GCA_014382715.1 Candidatus Desulfacyla euxinica
TTCCAGGGAGCGGAGCTTTCGGGCGGCAGTATTTCCGCACAATTAGGTGGGCAGACAGTCCATGTCAACGGGGTTCATGCGCGTGTGAATGCTGATCATCTTATTGAGCTGTCATGCGGAATCAAGGCCGAGTGGCCCTCCAAGAAGATGCATCTTATTATACCACACCTTGATTTGCAGACAGATAGAGCCATATCTCTCGTCAAGCCTCAAATAGGGTTTTTGCTGGTCATCAAACAAGGGCTCCTTGAAAGTCCCGGAATAAACATCAGGCATATGAAGGGCAGGGCAAAAATTATATATAGCTACAGTCGAAGAGAGTTGATCTTCGAATATTTGAATTTGATCCTTCCTGAGATTGCCCTTCAAAACGGTTCTCAAACAAAAACAATTCCCTCCGGTCTGCATCTTGAGACAGAGGGTGTTATCAATATAAGAGACAGTAGATTTCGTGCTCACCGTATTCAGGTAAGGATGAAGGATGTTCTTCAACTTGATGGTAAATTGGATGGGGTTTTCAATGATAAGAGAAAGATGAAATTAAGGATCATAGACTGCAACATTATTCCTCAAAAACTGCTGTCTTTCATCCCTCCCCGGTTGACGAAGAGGCTTGGCCCTCTTAAGCTCTCCGGCCCAATCAAGCTCTCAGGCAGCGTTGATGGTATTGAGGAACAACAGGAATGGAACTTGGATTGCGACCTTCAAACCCGATTGAAACGGAATCGTCTTTCTTTCACGACCGAAACGGCCAGCTTCATGGGTAATGTTACGGGCGATATCCGGGTAGAAGGGCGGGTCCCTGACCTGAAGATCACCGCCATGATGAAGGCGGATCATGTCCTGTTTTCGGGTACCGGGGTTGAACTTACACCTTTCAACGTGTCGGGCTCCATTTCGGGGAAATATCCCATTTATAAATTAAAAGATGTCTCTGTCCGGATTCCCAGCGCAAAAAGGGT
Organism: Candidatus Desulfacyla euxinica; assembly: GCA_014382715.1. Classification (GTDB taxonomy): domain Bacteria; phylum Desulfobacterota; class DSM-4660; order Desulfatiglandales; family Desulfatiglandaceae; genus Desulfacyla; species Desulfacyla euxinica. Next base: position 963 of record JACNJD010000041.1, read on the forward strand.
GTTGGGGAAAAGAGAGTTCATGGTCGATGACATTCAGTTGAAGATCCACCAGGGACGTGTGAATGTGGCAAGTCAAGCCATATTCCTCCCTGAGATCCGGTTCAGCTCATCCTTGTTGAAAAACCTGCTAATATCGGTGAAAACCCACAACGGGAAAACATCTGTAGACATAGCAGGGAAACAGACAGGGATTATTAAATCATCAGTGGACCTTGGTTTACTCCCTGCCGGTTGGGAATTTACAGGTCTTGATTCCATTCGGATGGGGCTTGAGGCAGAGAAAGGGGGTGACACATCATTTACCGGCGAACTCGTCTTTCAAGATCTTGCCTTTCAAAACCAGGATTCAAGCTCTATGGGTGAGAAGGTATCCCTGAGGGCCAAAATAGATGGAAAATTAGATTCTGCGGGTCTCATAATTACAGCCGATACTGCTATTAATCTGGATCAGGGCGAGGTCCTCTATGACCGGTTTTATTTTAACCTGAAAGAGAATCCCTTCTTTTGTGGTTCCAAATGGAGCTGTGACTTGCGTGGTCGACATCTGCAACTGTCGAACCTCAGTCTTGGTCTGGAAGATATCCTGATACTTCAGATAAACGGGAGTATTCTGAAAAGAGGCCCTGACTGGCGCTTTGATCTTTTTTCAAAAATCCCCAGAATCCCTTTAAACCCTCTATTCAGTCATTTCATTTTGGAACCGTTTAAGACGGAAAAACCTTTTTTAGGCGGTCTTAATGTGGAAGGGGCTGTTGCTGCGGATCTGAAGTTGACAGGGACAATGACCGAGTGGGCGGCTAAAGGTTTTTTCAAATGGCATAAAGGGGCACTTTCATCTGAAGAGCATGGTATGTCTCTCAGGGGAATTGACCTCTCCCTTCCCATCTGGTACCGGAACCGCATGGGAAAGAACCCCTTAGAAAGGCTCAAAGGGGTATTGTCCATCCGGTCCATGAACCTTTCTCTTCTTCCTGAGCAGGGACTGGACCTTTTATTGAATGCAGGTCCGAGCCTTTTAACTATACCCTCTCCTACCCTCCTGAAGGTTCCTGGAGGTAAAATCCGGGTTGGGCCGGTTGCGATCAAGGGACTGTCTGGGACCTCGCCATCTGTCAATACAAGTCTCACCATCGACTCCGTCAAAATTGCCCCTCTCCTGGCCGGGGTCTGGAGCCGCCCGGTGGGGGGATCCATTAGCGGAAAGCTGGACCCCATAGGTTTTATAAGTGGCAACCTGAAAAGTGCGGGGGAGATAAAAGCAAAGGTCTTTGATGGGGATGTGATCTTCTCTGATCTGGGTGCATCCGGTTTATTTGCCGGCACCCCGGTCTTTAAAGTAAACGCCCGGTGGAAAAATTTAAGCTTCTCTGAACTTACTGCCGGAACATCCTTTGGCAGGATTGAAGGGGTTTTGAATGGGTATGCAAAAGATTTAGAAATAGCACATGGCCAGCCCCAGAAATTTGACCTTTTATTGGAGACAGTGGAAAGGGATGGAACCCCTCAAAGGATCAGTGTAAAGGCCGTGGACAATATTGCCCAGATCGGGGGGGGGCAAAGCCCTTTCATTGGCATTGCCGGGTTATTCAGCTCCCTTTTCAAGGAGTTCCCATACAAAAAAATAGGTGTGCATGCGACCCTGGAAAACGATGTTTTCAGAATGAGCGGCACCATTAAGGAAGGAGGGAGGGAGTATTTTGTGAAACGGGGTTTATTCTCAGGCGTGGATGTGGTAAATCAAAACCCGGATAATCGTGTCAGTTTCAAGGATATGGTAAAAAGAATCAAGCGTGTGACAGCGTCAGGAAGCGGTCCTGTAATCAAATAGAGGAGGCTGTCCGATAATGGCTATTTTTCGCAATCTCTGCGTCAGGCTCATCAGGCACTCAGTCACCTGAGTGCCTGATCGCCTTCCTTGACCTTGCAAAAAATCTCTCATTCTCGGACAGCCTCCTATCAGGCTTTGTGAAAATAATCTCTTATCAATTGTCACGAAATTCCTTAACTTTAGGCACTTAACCAAGGAGGGTAATATGAAAACATATCGAAAGGCTTTGTGGATGACAGCGTCACTTTTTACATTATTGATATTTGCCTGTGTTACCATCAATATTTACTTCCCTGCCGAAAAGGTTGAATCCGTTGCAGCAGAGATCGTGGATGAGATCAGGGATCAGAAGCCCAGTGGAAAGGATAGCCTCCTTCTCAAGGGAACGTTCTTGGCTTTTGTGTTCCCCTCTGCCTGGGCCGACAAGGCCCTAACGGTTTCCAACCCAACGATCCGGGCTCTGAAGCAGAGGATGAAAACCCGGTACGCTCAAATGAAGCCTTATTATAAGAAAGGGGTGCTCAAAGAGGGGGGTAACGGTTTTGTTTCCATAGGGAATATGGCAGGGTTGGGGCTAAAGGAAAAAAGAAACCTAAAGAACCTTGTGAGCGCCGAGAATGGAGACAGGAAAAAACTATATGGAGAGATCGCCAAGGCCTTGAAGATTGACTCCAGCCAGGTGAATAGAGTAGCAGAGATCTTTGCCAAGGAATGGCAGAAGCCGGTGCGGTAGGCCTGTCTCTCTCGAGAGGAGAACACTCTAATGGTAAAAGCTGACGGAAGGATCTTTGAATGGGAGAGTCCCGATAATATCAGGACCGACTTTCTTGAGACCTTTGAGTTTGACAGCCCAAATCAATACATAAAAACGGAAACAAATGAATTTATTGCCTCCTGCCCATTCAGTGGTTTGCCGGATATAGGTCGTTTGATTATCGAGTATTACCCCGAGGGGGGAAAATGCATAGAGTTAAAGTCCCTTAAATACTATATCGTCAGCTTTCGCAATGTCGGGCTATTTCAAGAAGGGGTGACAAAAAGGATTTATCATGACCTGAAGGATAAGCTTTCAACAGATCGCCTGAAAGTTACAACCATATACAACACACGCGGGGGTTTTGATACAACTTGCAGTGAGGGGGAGTTGTAATTTTTTCGCTGGTACTTGTGAGCCTCGGGATCTACGTGGTGAACCTGAAATAGTGTAACCGTTCACGGGTTCTAAGTTGCAGGCCTGTACTTGTTCCAGTGCTTCCTGTTCTATTGCCTACGTTTTTGATGTTCCTGCATTTTTTTGAAGGTAAATACAATTCTTGAGGGATCAATATGAACCAGTTGAACCCGGTCATCGGGCAACCCTATTTCA
>JACNJD010000071.1 GCA_014382715.1 Candidatus Desulfacyla euxinica
GTAAATGTCTTGCTGTAAAAATTAGATGTCGAGACCTCAGACGCGATTGGATCGATATCGGGAAAAGCGGATTGTACGTCTTTGACAGCACCCCGAACGTTACCTCCAATTGCAATAGGACGTTCGGCAGGAGTTGCAAGTTTTCGATGCTTCCGCTTTATCTTTCTGATCTCGGCAAGGAGCTGTTTGGCCAGTTTCTTTTTCTCTTCACCGGTGACAGAATCGTATTTCGTGTACTGTGCCTCAAGCTGGTGTAATCGTTTGGCAGACGCGAGAAGATAAAAGGTTTCAAGCCCTACATTCCTGTCCAGTTCAAACCATGTCTTCCCCTTGGGGATGTAATACTTCTCGCCTGTTTTATAACCTGAATCAAATTGTTGCAGCTTGTAGGGGAATAAGAGGTATATCTCATCCGCAGCTGTTCTGTAAAACAGATACACAAAACATCTGTTTTTAAGCTGGATCAGCAGCTTCAGGCGATCCCCGGTTTTCAGGACGGTATCACGTGTGATAGCGACGAGCCTGCGGTCATCAGTTGATCCGACCACCGCACCAAATGCCCAGCGGAAGGATACCGCATCTTCTCCCCTCTGTTCCGCAATGAGGTCCCCCCGGGTCGAAAAAAGGGAGAATAGAGAGATGGCAAGGAACAGAGCCATATTGATAGATAAAAAACGTTTCATCTTATTCCCCTCCAGTTAGCGGCATCGTTTTTTGATTATTTTTTTCCGATAAAGAAGAGAAACTCACCCTCTCCTTCAAGCCTGCCGTATAATGGGGTCTGGGCTTGATTAGATGCATTAGAGACTGTCGGCCTGAGATAGGCTCCCAATTCAGTTCCTGTTACCACGTTGTCTTTATTGAGATCCCCTTTCCCCTCAAGAGCCTTTAGAAAATAGGTGGTAAAGAGACCGTGCCCTTCCTTTTCCTGCACCTGCTCTCCCTTTCCCCCGGCAGTGATTATCTGGACCACGCGCAGGGAGGATATTTTCCGCAAATATCCTCCCGGTCCGGGTGAGACCGTTATCATCCCCCGGCTGAATCCCAGACCGGAATAACAGGAATCCATGATATAGAGGATATGTTTGGCTGCAATCCGGCTTGAAAGACCTCTGATCTGACCCATGGAAATCCCTGTTGAAGTGTAATTTTCAACGCCGGCATCCACCGGGATAATATAACCTTCCTTTCCCCCGTTCGGGAGTTCGTGGGTTTGACCATGCCCGGCAAAATAGAACACAACTCGGTCATCACGTTGAACATTCTTGGGCAGGTAATCATAGAGGGCGGTCAGGATTCTTCTCTGTGTCGCCTCATGGCCCAGGATGACCGTTATGTCGTCAAAGCCCTCTTCCTCCAGTCGAGCCTTGACAGCCTTGGCGTCTGCGATGCCAAATTCGAGTACAGACCATTTCTCGTATTCGTTTATCCCCACGACCACGGCAAATGACTTACGATAAAATTGACTGGCAGTACCGGGTCGTCCGGCATCGATGGGCCCCATTGCTGCTGCGGACTGTTTGGCTAATTCGGCCTCCAAGGTCTTGGCCTTGGCCAACTCGGCTATCAGTTTTTCTTTTTTGGCTTTGATCGCTGCCAAGGTCTTCCGCCTGGCCCGCTCGGCTTCTTCGGCTTTCTTTTTTGCAAGCCGAGCTTCCTCCGCCTTTTTTCTTGCTTGTTCGGTCTCAAGTTTTTCCTGTCTTATCCTTTTGGCCTCCAGGGCCTCTAAACGCGCGCTCTCAGCTTTGGCTGCTTTCTGTCTGGCCAGCTCTTCTTTCTGTTTCTTTTGACGGGCTATTTTTGTTTCAATCTCTTTGCGGCGGACCCGCTCGGCCTCCTCGGCTTTCTGTTTAGCCTGTTCAGCTTCGAGTTCTTTTTGCCTCGCCATCCTGGCCTCCATCTCTTTTTGCTCAGCTAATTCGGCCTCAATCTTTTCCCGCCGTTCCTTTTCTGCTGCCAGCCTTTTCTTTCGTTCCATCTCAGCCTTTTTCTCTTCTGCACTCAGGGTTGCAGCGATTTTGGGCTGAGCCTCTCTTTTCACGCTCACTGACAATGTGGACCGGTTGCCAGCCTTATCCGTAGCCTCAATCTGCATATTGTTCAGGCCGACAATGAGGGGAATATCTATGAGGAAACGCCCGTCCTTTTCCAGAAGCGCTTCCTGGTTGTTTATCTTGAGCCAGCCCACCCCGCTCATATCTGTGACCAGCCCGCGGACAGTCATGATTTCATTTCTGAATGAAACCCTGATCCCGTGAGGAGTTGCAGGCTCGTAAAGTCTTATTTGGGGACCCGTTGTATCAGTCGCACGTTCTATCTTTGCCTTCAATGCGAGTGCCTTGGGGTAGTCGGATCTGATGCTGAGTGATTTATTCAGGTGTCGGTGAGCCATATCCAGGTCACCATTTTTATAGAACAATGAGGCGAGGAGGTAGTAAAGCTTATAGTTGACAGATCCGAGCTCTGCGGCCTTGGTAAAAAATTCTATGGCTTTTCCATTGAAACCTTCTTTGCGATAGTAATTGCCAATTAGTTCGTAGGGTCTAATAAAGCCAGGACATAGACGTATAGCCTTCAAATAGTTATGGGCGGCACGATCCTTGTGCATGAAATTCTGCGCCGCAAAAAAAAGATGCTGAGCCCTATCGCAATTTGAAGTGGCTGTGGCATAGGGTACGCCAAAACCTATTGTAAAAGAGACAATAATTACGACTACTAAACAAACACGACAAACCTTTAAGTTAATCATAATAGCTCTCCGTTCGTGGCGATCTTTTGCGCTTCGAAACCACAAACCCCTCTCGGGCAATTTAGATTTCCTCTTCTATTATCGCTTCAGCAGCATTTATCCTGAAGTTATCGAATGTAGTGGTAATGGATGACCGTGCTGTAATGGAGGTCCTTGCAGGTATGAAATTACTCAATCCAAAGCTGAGCATAACATCCTTAGTAGTGGATTGAAAGGTGTCCATTTTTTTCCATCCCGTCTTTTCTTTATATTTATATAAGGTACTTATTTTGTTGCCTATTCTTATTATTCGGAAAGTTCCATGGAAGTTGTCAATCTCTAACAGGTTTCCACGGTGAATTTTCCCCATTTCTCGATAGAGAGAAACTATAAAGCTTGCATCCCTGCCCCCTTTCTTATTCACCGCTATAGATACACCGTGACTGGCCCGGTATGCGACACCTCTCTCTGAAACAACAAACCATACAAATTGATCCATATCATATATCCCGGCTAAAAAATCGATGTAGCAATCCACTTGAATGTCAAAGTCTCCTCTGAGGGCATACCTTGACACTAATCCACCCGAGATGAAATATCCGGTTTTAGTTACTACCTTCAATTGTCCATCTTCGAAGTTCATATCGGCTAACTTGAAATTGGGCAAATGCTGTTTGAAGGCAGGTGTGGACTTATCCCAGAGGTCCTCCCTGAGTTTATCGAAGGAATCATTATAATATGCCAGCTTGTTTTGGGGTAGGCTTTTTTCGATCTTTAGCGTTGCCATGTCAGTAACGCATCCCGAAAAAAAACCCGAAAAAACTACCAAGAAGATACCAATAATCAATGCTTTAACCTTTTTCATTTCAAGTGCCTCCCTTGTATAGCGTTTCAGATAATGATACCTACATATCCTCTTCTATTATCTCTTCAGCGGCATTTACCCTGAAATTATCGAACCTGGCCGTGACAGTTATTTTGCAGTGATTGACGTTCTATTTCTTGCATGATTTTGCGGCTTAAACACAAGCATGACTTTATAGAGAAAGCGCAAAGGCATTTCATATAGATTTTTCCATAAAGGAATTTATTTAACAGGGCATTTAGACTCCCAACAGAACCGCGGATTCTGTCAGGAGATAAGCATGCACAGTTTGATATGTTTTTCCATAAGATAACCTCCTGGATAGAGGTTGAAGGTTTGGTGAGAATAGCTGTAACTGATGAAACGACAAAAAATCCTTTGTGTCAAGAAAAATCGGCTTTCACAACGGCCTCATGGTTGACGATTTTGGCTTTGGGAAAGGTCAGGATTTCTTGACATTTTGGCAACAGCCCCGGGTCAATGTTAGGGCTTTTTCTCCTTGAGCAATCCCTTGAGGTTGGCAAAGGGGTTCTGGGTCAAGCCTGACCCCTGTTCATCACC
>JACNJD010000228.1 GCA_014382715.1 Candidatus Desulfacyla euxinica
AATCAGCCTCCTGCCATTATAGGAAAAACATGAAAAACATCCCCCTCATCCAGGACTCTCTCCTTATCAGCATGACGGCCGTTGATCAGGAGCATCTTGGTCTCCTTTTCAGGGATATTTAGCATTTCCAGGACCTGTCTCACGGTTGCTCCCTCCGGCATATCCCATTTGTCCCCATCCAGACGGTTAGGCAAATTTGGTAAATAATGCCGGAGAGTGGCGAATATTTTCATTTCTATAATCATGACGCACCTCCTTTCAGGCCCGTAATATTTTTGGTCAGTTAAAATTGATGAACTCGTAAAAAGTCAGAAAGCACCCGTTATTGTCATTCCCGTGAAAACGGGAATCCAGGAAAATCAATCCCGCCGCGGCGGGAGACTCCCGCTTTCGCGGGAGTGACAGCCTTATAGACTTTTTACGAGCGCATCAAAATTGGTGTATTCTTAGAAAAAATCATGACTCAGGCAAATACCTCTTTACTAACCGCCAATACTGGACATCTGTCGAATACATTTTCGAGGCCCGTGTCTTCCGGCCCCGGGTTCCCTGGGTTTGTTCTTCATGGCATCACTTATCAGATCGAAGAGGTGGGCATCTCCTTTTCCCTCCCTTAAAGGGCTCTTAATATCAATCTCCTGATCTGAAAAGAGACAGCCTCTCAAATGACCTTCAGCAGTTATTCGCAGTCGATTGCATTTCTCACAAAAATGATTGCTTAAAGCTCCGATAAACCCAATTTCCCCTTTGGCTCTTTCAAGAACGTACCTCTGGGCCGGACCATCAAGGGGATTGGACTTTACGGGCCTAAGAACTCCCAGCGTTCCGATCTGCTCACGGATCTCCTCCATGGAAATGAATTTTTTGGGACTCCAGCCATTGTTCGCACCTACAGGCATAAACTCGATGAAACGAATGTGATAAGGTTTTTCCAGAGTTAGACGAGCAAAATCGAGGATCTCTTCATCATTAATGCCTTTCATGACCACCACATTAATCTTAATGGGGTCAAATTCCAAGCGCTCCGCTTCTTGAATACCCTCCCATACCCGGTCGAAGTAGTCACGACCCGTAATTTGAAAAAACCGTTCAGCTTTAAGGGAATCCAGGCTTATGTTAATCCTGGAGATACCACAGGCCTTAATATCAGCGGCGAGCTCTTTGAGTAAAACCCCGTTGGTGGTTAGTGTAATTTCCTTCAACGCTTCGATCCTGCATAAGCTTTCAAGAAAAGGGATGAATCCCTTACGAACCAAAGGCTCGCCACCAGTCAATCTCACTTTACGAATGCCCGCCTCTACGGAAAGGCGTACAAGGTGCAGCATCTCTTCATAAGTGAGGATTTCGCTGTGCGGCAGGAAATTGATTCCCTCCTCCGGCATACAGTACGTACATCTCAGGTTGCAACGGTCAGTGATCGAAAGACGCAAATAGTTGATGACGCGATTGGTCTTGTCAATAAGCTGTTCTTTAGCCATAACTATTTTAACCTTAAAGGAATATTTATCAAGTTATAAAATCGCTTAGTGATTTTATTGATAATTACTATACGATTCCTTGATAATCTGAATGGGATGGAGTACCTTATAAGGGGTGAGTTGGTTGAACTGCATTCTGCAACTTAGGCATTCTGTAGTGAGCACTTCGGGCTTCAGACTCTTTATTTTCGCTATCAATCTGCTGGCGATCTTAATGGAAGAATGATGAAATTCGTGTTTAAACCCCATAATGCCCCCGTTGCCGCAGCAATAGTTGCCATCAATCGAGTCCACAGACAATCCCGGAATCAAACTCAATAAATACTGATACGGTCTTCCTATTCTTTGCTCCCTCAAGTGGCAGGGAGGGTAATAGGTCGCCAGGGCAGAGACAGGCCCTAACTTTGTATCAAGCTCACCCTTCTTGTGCAAAATTCTTAAATACTCACCCACATCATAAGTATTTTCCGCAATCATGATGCGTTTCCTGGGACTTATGAAGGAAAAGTAGCCTTCGTCCTTCAACATTTCTTCAAAAAGCTCCACAGGGATCTGAAAGAACCCGCTGTATTCGGAGGACAGTAAGCCATATAACGGTATCTTCACGAGGCCGTCGATCGATTCTACCGGGTCTCGATATTCGGGGGAATAATGGGCCCCGACTTTCAGGATATTCTTCAGCATGTATCCGCATGTGGGACAGGAACAGACAATATCATACCCCTCTTCCACCACATCGGCTAATCGGTCCACATTGATCCGGGCAAATCCTACGGTTAACTTCCTGTCCCCCTCAAGCAGGGAAGGCATCCCACAGCACCCCTGTTCCGGATAGTAGACATCAATACCATTTCTCTCAAAGACTTCAACCACTGCCTTGGGCACTTCAGGAAAAAGATATCTGGCCGTACAGCCAGCAAAGTAGGCCACCTTTCTCTTCTCTTTAGTCCCTGCCTTAATATTTTTTTCCCGTTTTTTTATCCATTCCGGAAAGTTCTCCTTAGGGAAACCGGGAATTTTACGATCCCTATGAATCCCCAATGTCTTTTCCATCAAGCCCCTGGCAACATCATTTCGTAATAGAAAATTTGTGAGTTGCGGGATGGCTCCGCCCAATTTTCCTATGCGCTCCACATCCTCTATGGCCCGAATCTTAAATTTCAGCCCATATCGGTCTATATACTCAGTCTTTGCCTCCATTAAGGCTGCCCGTATGTCCAAACAGGGACAGGCCGCACAAAAAGTACAGAGATCCACAAGATGTCTCAGTTCATCGGTGCTGATCTTCTCCCCCGCTTCCCTCTCTTTATCCACCAGCCTGAACATTTCGGGAAATACGAGGCAGGAGAAATTCAGCAGATCCTTACATGCTTCACAATTGCGGCATTTTGTAATCTCATATCTGAGCTTATCTTCAGCATTCATTTCTACAACTGTAATTAATTTTTGCCGTCCACATGGAATAATGGGGTTTTGGAGTACGGGAATAATGGATAATAAAAGCGGGAAAAGACATTTTCATTTTTCCATCCTTCAGTTCATTCAGGACAATCTCAGCCATCACTCCAGTACTCCAGTACTCCAATTATGGGCGAAGCGAACTAAGGGTCTGGAAATCAATAACTCATCGTTTTCGCATCCCAGCTTCAGGCCATCTTCGGCCAATCCTCAATCACAAAATCCTGAACGTAGCCCTACTACGCTTGCGGTTTTGCTCAATCGGATCGACCAAATCTGACCTAAATCTGTGCGCGAATTCCAACGAGTTATTCCTTTCCAGACCCTAAGTTCTATATGACTCCTTAATAATCTCAATGGGATGAAGTACCTTATAAGGGATGAGTTGATTGAACTGTAACCTGCAACTCAGGCAATCCGTAGCCAATACTTCAGGGTTCAAGCCCTTTATTTTTCCTATCAACCTGCCTGCAATCTTAATAGACGAATGATGGAATTCCTGTTTAAAACCCATAATACCCCCATTGCCGCAACAATAGTTGCCATCGATCCAGTCTACAGACAGGCCAGGGATCAAACTCAACAAATCCTCATACGGTCTCCCTATTCTCTGCTCCCTCAAATGGCAGGGGGGATAATAGACTGCCCTGACGGATACGGTTCCCAATCTCGTGTCAAGTTCACCCCTCTCATGCAACATCCTTAAGTATTCACCCATATCATAAGTATTTTCAGCCACCAGGATCCGTTTTTTGGAGTTTATGGAGGAAAAATAGCCTTCATCCTTTAATATATCTCCTAAATACCTTTTCGGGATTTTTGCGAAACCACTGATAGCGAGCATGGCATTATTCGTTGGTATCAAGACAAAATCATCGTCCGATTCTATTTGTTCCAAATATGCGTTGGAATAATAGGCCCCGATCTTCAGGATATTCTTTAGCATGTATCCGCATGTGGGACAGGAACAGACAATATCATATCCCTCTTCCACCACAACGGCTAATCGGTCCACATTGAACCGGGTAAATTCCAGGGTCAACTTCCTGTCTCCCTCGAGCAGGGAAGGCATGCCGCAGCATTGCTGTTCCGGGTAATAGACTTCTATACCGTTTCTCTCAAGGACTTCAAGCGCTGCCTTCGCCACATCAGGAAAAAGATACCTGGCCGTACAGCCGGCAAAATACGCCACTTTTT
>JACNJD010000379.1 GCA_014382715.1 Candidatus Desulfacyla euxinica
CCTTTGATATGGGCGCCATTGTTATGGGAACAAATTCCTGTGCCGTTGACACGGTGGGCTGCCATATGGTTCACGTGGCTCCGAAGGACCTGATCCATCTCCGGTTTGCATCTGAAAGGGGCTTTGGGCCCATGAATTTAGAAAAGATCGAAGTCGGAGGTAATTTCCCGCTCGCAGAGATGCAGGAAAAGACCAAGGGTTTTGAATTCTGCATGGAACATATCGATGATTATTTTAAAGAAGACTGCAACCTGAGCTGCACCGTGGGGACATTTCCTGAAAAGCATTCCCCTGATTATTGCTGGGGAGGCTGTCCGGGCGCCCTGCAGGAGGCAATGCACATATTCAAGGGCTATTACCCGAACGCCTACCAGGAAATGAAGAAGGTACGATATGTGGTAGGTAAGGTGAGCGGTCCGCTCGATCTGGAAGATGGCGAAAAAGTGATCTTTGCGGGAGACTGTACGAGCTGGCAGGGGAAAATTGACGGGCAGAATGTCAAGATTGAGAGCAGCTACAAGAGCCCCCGGGAGGTGGATGAAAAAAAGACCAAATCAAACGATATGCTTATGAAAAATCTCAAACCGTCCTTCTCGCTCTTCAAGAACAGAAAGTCAAGATACATCCACCTGAAGGGATGCCCTGTATCTGTGGCAGATCACGTGCACTATATTTCCAGCCTCGGAAAGATAGGGAATCCCAATTTTGACTCCAGACTTATTATGGGTGCGAATATTGCTTACTGGCAGATGCGTTTCGCCCGTTTCATAAACCGGTTTTCGTAAGAATCTCACCTTGCCTTAGGGCTCGTGCAAAAATAACTTCGCAGAGTTTTCGCTCAGATTTAGGCTGAATTTGGTCGATCTGAGTGAGCGAAGCCACAGGAATGGTGAGCTATTTCGAGGACTTCATGAACGAAGATCGGCCGAAGACGGCCTGAAGCCGAGATGAAAGAATGTGAATGTATTTTTGCGCGAGTCCTTACTCTTTCAGGATATCTCGAGTTCCCTGTGCCGGGGGAGCGCAAACGTATTGAACCATGCCTGACAGGAACAAAACAATCAGTGTAACGGTGAGGCTCTTTACCGGGCTGGACAGGGACGCGAGGGAGGTTGACCAAAACCCGCGGGATGGAATCACCTTCAATCTCCCAAAAGGTACCAGACTCAGAAGACTGACAAAAGAACTTGACCTGCCCGATCGTTACTCTCTCGCATATTTTGTGAATGGAAAACAGGCGGGGCTTTTGAGGAAACTCAAAGAAGGTGATGAGATCGCATGTCTCAGACCTTCAGCGGGGGGGTAACAGGCTTTTAAAATTTTAGAGGAGGTAATATGCCCGGTGGATATATGGGGAAGTACTGTGTCGTGAATTTGACGGATGGGGCCACAGAGACGGTCGAACCGTCCGATGAATTTTATCGTAAATATCTGTCTGGATACGGTATAGGTGCCGCAGTTATCGCACAACGTCAGAAACAGGGAGTAGACCCCTTGTCTTCAGAAAGCCATCTGGGATTCTGTTCAGGATTGTTGACCGGTTCGGGGGCGCTCTTTTCGGGCCGGTTTATGGTTGTAGGAAAGTCCCCGCTAACAGGCGGGTGGGGAGACGCCAATGCGGGCGGGTTTTTTTCGCGGGAACTCAAAAAGGCCGGGTACGACGCGGTGTTTTTTACGGGACGAGCCGAAAAACCGGTGTGGGCCTACCTCACTGAAAAAGGGGTAGAGATCAGAGATGCATCAGCATTGTGGGGGAAAGATGCCATAGAGACTGAGGAACTCATAAGAGATAAACTTGGTGACAGGAGGGTTCAGATAGCTGCCATAGGGAGAGCTGGCGAAAAGATCTCTCTCATATCAGGTGTCGTAACCGACGGGGGGCGCATTGCCGCAAGGTCTGGTCTGGGCGCCGTCATGGGGAGCAAGGGGCTCAAGGCATTTGCAGTGCGGGGGAAGCAAAAGATCCCGGTTGCCGAACCGGATCGGATAAAGACCATTAATAAAAAATTCATGAAAGAATTCAATGAATCCAAGGTCGCCGACAGGCTCAGCGTGCGGTTTATGAATTTTTCAAGCCGAATCATCTCCCGCACCGGCATTTCCATTCCTGCTCAGGCATCCACTCTCCGGGAGCTCTACAAAAGGTACGGAACTCCTGGCCTTACTGTCTATTCCGCCCTTACAGGCGACATGCCGATCAAGAACTGGGATGGTGTGGGATATCTGGATTATACCCTTGACAGCGCCGCAAAGAACTCTGACGAGAGCGTAATAAGATACCAGAAACGGAAATACGCCTGCCATTCCTGTCCACTGGCCTGTGGCGGAATCATTGATATCAAAAAGGGCCGATACAGTGGAACCGAAGGGCACAAGCCGGAGTATGAAACGCTCGGAGCCTTTGGGGGGCTCCTGTTGCACGATGATCTGGACACGATCATCGAGATCAACGAGATGTGCAACCGCGCGGGAATCGATACGATTTCGACGGGGACCTGTATCGCCTTTGCAACCGAGTGCTTTCTAAAGGGAATCATAGACGAGAAGATCACAGATGGACTGAAGTTGGGCTGGGGTAAAAGTGATGAGATCGTAAAGCTTACAGAAATGATCATCCAGAGGGAAGGTTTGGGAGATATCCTTGCCGACGGCGTCAAACGGGCGGTTGAGAAAATAGGGCCGGATTCGGCTGAATTTGCCATGCACGCCGGCGGCCAGGAACTTCCGATGCACGATTCACGGCTGGATCCGGGTTATGGTATTGCCTATCAGTGCGAACCTACACCGGGTCGTCATACCATATCGTGCTTTCTCTATGCAAACCTCTTCAACGTGGAAAAGATCTTCCCTGAAGCACGCCGGATGGTGAGGGGTGCAAAAGGAAAAATTGCGAAAAACGTCCGGCGCTACACTGCCGGAACTTTTTATATGCAGCTTATAAACAGCGGCGGAATGTGTCTTTTCGGTGCCCTCACCAGCCGGATACCCATCGTGGAATACCTGAACGCGGTTACCGGATGGGGGCTGTCCGCTGATGACTATTTCAGGACAGGCGAGCGGATCCTGAGTCTTCGCAAGGCATTCAATGTGCGGGAGGGGATAAAACCTGAGGACCAGAAACTAAGCGACAGGGCCATGGGTAAACTGCCGCTTAAAGAAGGCCCGTTGAAAAATGTTACCATTGATATGGATGCGCTTCAAAGCGAGTTCTTCCAAACCGTGGGATGGGATCCTGCCACCGGCGGTCCGACCCGGGAGAAAATGAAGGAACTCGGTATAGATATGTTGACATAAGCGATTTAAGGAGCATTGTTAACTAACGATACTTATATCTTCCCACACCTTTGTGCATCGGCAAGCGAAAATCTTACATACTGGAATCCAAAATCGTACCTGATTACCCTCCCCCTACAGGAGGAAAAAGCCCCCCTCCCGGCACAGCCCGGGAAGGAGCTTTTTTATTGCCCGCAACTTGCAACGCGGAACCCGTAACGCGCAACCAGCATCCAGAATCCAGTATCGAGTATCCAGTATCGAGGTTTACTAAAACCTGTCATAGTGTGCAAATTCGCTTATCTCCCGCCGTTTTGGCGCAGCAGGCTCATGTGCGGGATAGCCCAGGAGGACCAGTGTCAGCAGTTCATAACCCTCGGGGACATCTAAGATTTCCTTGCTCCTGTCGTGGTCAAAAACTCCAGCAATCACTGTCCCCAGACCGAGATCATACGCCGTCAAACAGAGGCTCTGGGTGGCAATACCGAGATCGAACATAAACCATTCACCGAATTTAGTAAGCGCCTGGCCCGAATAATAGCCTGAAGTTGCCAATTTCCCGCATAATGCCAGCACCACCGGAGCCTTCCCCATGGCCTTCCATGCGGGGTTAATCTTGGGCATAACTTCCTGGAGTTTCTCTTTTTGGGCATGATCCCGAACCACAATCACCTCCCAGCACTGGGTGTTATTCCAGGACGGCGCCCATCTCACCGATTCCAGAATCCGGTTAAGCGATTCTTCCGGCACTTCCTTTTCCTGGTATTTGCGGACAGCCCTTCTCCCTTTGATGATTTCCATTAGATCTGACATCCCTTTTCCTCCTCCTTATAAACTGTCTCGATATTTGTCGTCCTCATACTGGATACAAGCCCCCTCGGGCAGTAAGACCTGGAATAACAGCGGGTAACCCCTTGACTCAGGTACCCGAATGTTCCATTATAACATGTTCGTCCCCATTGGCGAGAAAATAATCCGGGATTAGCATAATCATGGCCCGTAAGTTATGCCGTTCCACCGAACACCTTAGAGAGGAGGTTTGCTCACCATGATTGGTTTTGAATTAAGCGGAGAACAGAAGCAATGGCAGAAAAAGGCCCAGGCGTTCGCCCAGGAGGAAATCAAGCCGTTGGCTTGGAAAATAGATAAAGGGTTGACCCGGGAGTACCATTGGCCTTTGCTTGCAAAGATGGCCAAGCAGGGACTTCTGAACATGGGGGGCCCTGAGGTATATGGCGGAAGCGGTCTGGATATTTTGACCATCTCCATGGTACTCGAAGAGCTGGCGGTTGGAGATGGAGGGATCTCTTTTACCGCTTCATTGAATTCCTATAACGCCGTCATGATAGCAGGAAATGAGGAACAGCAAAAGAAGTTCCTCCCTCTTCTTTGCGACACGGAGAATCCCGGACTGGCGGCCTTTGCCCTGACAGAGCCCAATGCGGGATCCGACGCGGGATCCATAAGGACAGAGGCCCGGCGTGAAGGAAACGAATATGTCTTAAACGGTGAAAAGTCATTTATCAGCAACGGAGATGTGGCTCGTGTCTACGCCATTTTTGCCACCGTGGATAAAGGCAAAGGGATTAAGGGGATCACAGGGTTTATCGTTCCGGGTGACGCCGAAGGTCTGAGTCCGGGGAAGATTGAAGACAAGATGGGTTTTCGGTCCTCCCGAACGACCGGATTTTTCCTGAATGATGTGAGGATCCCCGAGACCTATCGATTAGGTCAGGAAGGAGACGGTTTCAAGATTGCCATGCAGGAGCTCGAGGTTCTTCGCGTGCTTTCCTGCGGCGCAGTGGGTGTTGGGGTGGCACGTGCAGCCTACGAGGATGCGCTCAGGTTTTTCAAAACGGTTGGCGATGCCAAAAAGATCATGGGCCAACAGGCCATCTCCTTTCATCTCGCAGATATGCTGGCCTCCATAGAGGCCTCACGGTTGATGGTGTGGAAAAACAGCTGGATGTTAGACAACAAGATCCCCGTGGGGGCCATGACCAGTCTGACCAAGTTCTATGTGAGCGATACGGCCGTGGAAGTAGCTAATAAGGGAGTTCAGCTCCTGGGTCATCACGCCTACACCGAGCAGTACCCTCTCGAGAAATATGTGAGAGATGCCAAACTCCTGCAGATCTATGAAGGCACCAATGAGATTACCAGATTGGTGGCATCAAGAGGAGTCTTCTCCAATTAACAATAGACAGAGACCTTTGAAAAATGTTCAATTTCGTTCAAGATCAAGGCGCGTGAGTCCCGCTACAGCGGGATTAACCGCAGGAATATATTAAATATTTCGAGTCCCGCCTCTGGCGGGATGAACGCAACGCAGAGATTGGGCAGATAAGCGCAGACTTCGAAAGGGGACGTTTTGCAAAGGTCTCAACAACAGGAGACAATAAGTGCGAATAGTAGTTTGTATCAAGCAGGTTCCCGACATCGCTGAGATGGAAAAAATGGAAACCGACCCGGAGACGGGCAACATCATTCGTGAGGGGCTGCCTGCCATCTTGAATCCTTTTGATGAATATGCCATGGAGGAGGCCGTCTCCTGGAAGGAGAGGAATGGAGATGAGGTGATTGCCGTGACCATGGGCCCCCCACAGGCAGAAGACGCATTGATCAAATGCCTCAGCATGGGGGCGGATCAAGCTATCTTATTGAGCGACAGGCAATTTGCTGGATCAGATACCATCGCAACCACATGGACCCTGGCCGGCGCCATCAGAAAGATCGGAGATGTTGACCTTGTGTTGTGCGGCCAGCAGGCCATTGACGGAGACACGGCCCAGGTGGGGCCCATGCTTGCCGAAAACCTTCACATTCCCCAAATCACCTATGTGAGCAGACTGGTACTGGAGGGCAAGTATATAACGACTACGAGAGAGGTGGAGGACGGATATGAGGTTGTCCGATGCAAGCTGCCCGCCCTCGTAACAGTGGTTAAGGGAATCAATATCCCCCGGGTACCCACATACAACAGCCTGAGCGAAGCCATGGATAAGGAAATTCCAGTATGGGGAGCCGAGGACCTGGACATTGAAAAAGACCGTCTCGGTCTCCCGGGCTCTCCCACAGCAGTTACCCGGGTATGGACCCCGGAATCCAGATCCCAGGGACAGGTCTTAAGAGGGGAACCCTCTGAGCTGGCCAAACAGTTGGCTGAAGTATTGTTGAATCCATTGCAGAATTAACCCCAACTAAGGGGGTAATCTTCGAACTCACCGGAGAAACAACAGATGGGAATCAAAATCATTCTTGACAACTGCACAGGATGTAAAAAATGCATGACAGGCTGCCCTTTCGGAGAGATAGAGGTCATAGAGAAGAAGGCGCTCGTAAAGGAGGGCTGCACCCTCTGCGGAGCGTGTCAGGAGGCATGTGAATTTGAGGCCATTGAGGTTGACCGCCCTGCCCTTCAAAGCACAGCTGATCTGGGGAAATACCGTGGCGTTTTCGTCTTTGCCGAGCAGCACGACGGCGAACTCAGGTCGTGCACTCTTGAACTTCTCGGGGCAGGAAGAAGGCTGGCCGACAGACTCGGGCAGGAATTGGCCGCGGTTTTGCTCGGGGATGAGGTGGAAGGTCTCTGGCAAAATCTTGTGGCTCACGGAGCAGACAAGGTCTACCTCGCCGATCATCCCACCCTGGGTCTTTACCAGACAGAAAGCTACGCAGCGGTCTTGACGGCGGTAATTTCGAAATACATGCCCTCTATTTTCCTGTTCGGTGCGACAACCACGGGCCGGGATCTGGCACCCAGGCTGGCTTCGCGTGTGAACACGGGTTTGACTGCCGACTGCACTTCATTAGAAATTGAAGCTGAAACAGGGCTTCTGCTTCAAACCCGGCCCGCCTGGGGCGGCAATATCATGGCCACTATCAAAACGGCAAATGACCGGCCTCAGATGGCGACGGTCAGACCCAATGTGATGAAGAAGCCGACTCCGGATACGGGCCGTGAAGGAGAAATTATCCCGATCCCGGTCAGCCTGGACCCGAAAGGGATAAAGGCAAGAGTAGTAGAAGTAATAAAGAACCATGACTGGTCAGTTCAAATCGAAGAAGCAGAGATTGTGGTCGCCGGTGGCAGGGGGCTGCAGAATGCTGAAAACTTCGAGGTGATTGAATCATTAGCAAAAACACTGGGTGCGGCAGTCGGGGCATCCCGGCCGGTTGTGGACTCCGGATGGAAAGCCCATTCCCATCAGGTGGGTCAGACAGGAAAGACCGTGCAGCCGAAAATCTACATCGCCTGCGGGATTTCGGGAGCGGTCCAGCATCGCGTGGGCATGGAAAGCGCCGATATGATCATAGCCATCAACAAAGATCCGGATGCACCGATTATGCAGATCGCCGACTACGCCGTTGTGGGGGATCTCTTTCAAGTCGTACCCGAATTGGTCAAGGAACTGAAGTCAAGAAGGAAAAAAGGCGAATCTGCGATTTGATGGATTCTATGGGTTAGAACGCGCTCAAAATAATTTCGAAGAATTGACGCTCAGATTTAGGCCAGATTTGGATGATGCGATTGAGTGAAGCCACAGGAATAGTGTACTATTTCGAGGACTTCACGATTGAGTAGCGGCCGAAGATGGCTTGAAGCTGAGATGGCAAGAGGAGAAAGATCATGGAAACGACCTATCAACTGACAAAAAAGCAGAATTTCTTTCAGAAAAATATTGAGAGTTTTGTAAAGCAGAAGATTGCCCCACGTGTGTTGGAAACCGATCAAAGGGAGGGTTTCCCCCGGGAAATCCTGGATCAGCTCGCTGGAAACCGCCTTTTGGGCATGCTTGTTTCAAAGGACGCGGGGGGCGAGGGTGCCGGCTTTTTTGATTTCTGCCTGGCCCTCGAGGGAATTGCAGAGGTGTGCCCGACCTCTGCGCTTATCTGTGCCACTCAGGACATGGGGGCACGAATCATATCTAAGGAGGGGACCCCGGATCAGAAGGAGGCCTATTTATCAAAGCTCATGGCCGGAGAGGCTGTTTTTGGGTATGTTCTGCCCCAGCTTGATATGCTGTCGTTAGTTCTGAACGATATCCCCCTGTCCGGTTCGAAAGAAGATGAAGGCTTTTTATTCAACGACTCGGAATGCACTATAATCAACGGAGATGCTGCGGATGTCATCTGTCTGTTTGCAGGGAATGGCGATCTTGCCAATGGTTTTTTGATAGAAAGCGGCATTCAAGGCCTGGCCGTGGCTGAGCCAAAGGGCATGACCGGCGCCGAAGCGCGATGTATGTGCAGGGCTGTTCTGGATAACTGCCGTATTTCCAAACAGTACGTTTTGGGAAAAGAGGGAGAAGGTGAGAAAATCTGGAGCGAGCTGCTCCTTGAGGGCTCCTGCCTCACGGCAGGGATCGCATTGGGTATAGGACAGGGGGCCCTGGATTACGCCATCCGGTATTCCAAACAAAGAGAGCAGTTTGGCCTCCAGATAGCCAAATTTCAGGCAGTTCGAATCCTTTTAGCGGAAATGGCAACAAAGGTGGAAGCTGTCCGCCATTTTGTCTATAAGGTGGCAGCGGCTATGGATCAGAATAGCAGGGATCGCCACAAACTCTGCAGTATGGCCAAGACTTTCTCCTCCAAGATGATAATGGAGGTGACAACTGACGCCATTCAAGTATGCGGCGGCTATGGATATATGAAGGACTATCCCCAGCAAAAAATGATGAGGAATGCGCAGCTTACTCAGGTCATAAACGGGAGCAATCAGTCGCACCAACTTGCAACATCCAGATGGTTATTGGGTTAGGAGAAAAAAATGCCACAGCGAAACAAGATTGACCTCAATTCCGATGTGGGAGAGAGTTTCGGCATCTATAAACTGGGCCTGGATGAAGAGGTGATTCCTCTAATCAGTTCCGCAAATATAGCATGCGGGTTCCATGCGGGTGATCCCACGGTGATGAATAGGACCATCTCATTGGCTAAGGAAAACGGCGTGGGTGCGGGCGCCCATCCCGGCTTTCCCGACCTGATCGGGTTTGGACGAAGAAATATGGACGCCACCCTGGAAGAGATCAAAGAGTATGTGACTTACCAGGTCGGAGCCCTTCAGGCATTTGCCACTGCCAAGGGGGTAAGCCTCCAGCATGTGAAACCGCACGGCGCCCTCTACAACATGGCTGTCCAGAACGTGGAAGTATGGGATGCCGCAGCAGAGGCAATTGCGGCGCTGGACAGGAATCTCATCCTCGTAGTCCTGGCCGGTCTCAACAGGAGCAAAATCGAGACCATTGCCGCACGCCACTCCATCCGTATTGCCTTTGAGTTTTTTGCCGACAGGGCATACAATCCCGATGGCTCGCTTGTATCGCGGAGGGAGGCCGGTGCAGTGCTGCACAACAGTGAAGAGGTGGCTGAGAGGGTCGTCAAAATGGTCATGGAAGGACTGGTGATAGCCATAGATGGCAGTGAAATCAGACTTGAGGCCGACACCATTTGTGTGCATGGAGATAACCCGGAGGCAGTTGGATTGGTCAAGAACATCAGAGAATCCCTCATCGCCTCAGGGATAGAGGTTGTTCCCATGGGCACGTTCCTGTGACAAACGATGCTCACCGCAAAGGCGCGGAGGACGCAGAGTTTAATTTTTGATTTGTTTTCCTTTGAGGGGAAGAAAAACAAATTACAACGGCATCAAGCTGTAAGATCTTTTCTTTTCTGGCCTCTCACCAGAAAAGAAAACATATTTTCTCTTTGCGAACTTTGCGTCTGAGCGAAGCGGGCGGTGAAAAACATGCTCTACACCAATCCACAATACCGCATCATGGGTGACCGGGCCCTTCTTGTTGAACTCGGAGATGAAGTAGACCCTGGAGTCAGCAACAGGGTCAGAGAGCTTTTCGTCGCTATAAAAGCAGATCCGTTAGAAGGGGTCCTGGAAACCACACCCAGCTATCGTTCCCTTCTCCTGATCTTTGATCCACTCGAAACCACCTTGTCGTTGCTGCAAAACAGGGTCCAACAGATCCTGCAAACCCTGGACCCCTCTCAACTCTGCGACCCCAGGAGAGTAGAAATTCCGGTAGTATACGGCAGAGAATACGGTCCTGACCTGGAGTGGGTCGCAGGGTACCATGGAATCACCCCTGATGAGGTTATTCGGCTCCACGCTGCACATACCTACCATGTATATATGATCGGGTTCATGCCGGGATTCCCATATTTGGGAGAACTCCCAGAGTCGCTGATAACGCCCCGGAGGGAAACCCCGCGCACAGTAGTGCCCCGGGGATCAGTTGCCCTGGCACAGGGCCAGACAGGGATATACTCCACCCAAAGCCCGGGAGGCTGGCAGGTCATAGGGCGCACCCCCCTGGCACTTTTCGATCCCGGAAAGTGGCCCCCGGCCCTGCTGGAAATGGGTGACCGGGTCAAGTTTTTCGCCATCGATGAGGAGGAAATGGTCAGTTGGGATCAGTAGAAACCTTAAAAATTCTGGCACCGGGTCCGCTTACCACTGTTCAGGATCGCGGCCGGTTCGGGTTTGGGCAATACGGGGTCCCGCCCAGCGGCGCACTGGACTCCTTTTCGTTGAGAGTGGGGAATCTCCTTGTTGGCAACAAGGAACACGAGGCATCCCTTGAAATCACCGTAATCGGCCCTAAAATAGTGGCCCTTATTGATACCCTGATAGCAATAACGGGCGCAGACCTTCAGCCTAATGTCAATGAGACCCCTCTCGAGATGTGGCGATCTCATCTTCTCAAGAAAGGCGATGTCCTTTCCTTCAAGGGCCCCAGGAGCGGCTGCCGAACCTATCTGGCTATTGGAGGAGGGATAAGCGTACAAAACATAATGGGGAGTAAGTCCACCAACCTTGCGGCACAATTTGGAGGTCTTGAGGGAAGACCTCTTAGAAAGGGCGACATCATTTCTTCAGATTCTCCGGCCCGTCATCTCAAAGCAGTCGGAAGATCTCTTGACAAAGCATTAATCCCCTCCTACACAAAGGATCAGGATATAAGGGTGATCTCCGGTCCCCAGGATGATCATTTCTCCGCAGAGGCGAAAGAGATATTTTTCGGATCGCCTTTTCGGGTTACACCCCAATCCGATCGTACAGGGATAAGGCTGGAAGGGCCCCAAATAGAAGCAAAGAAGAACCTTAAGGAATCGATCATTTCCGAGGGAGTTGTGCCCGGGACCATACAGATACCGGGAGATGCTCAACCTATCATTATCCTCGGTGAAACAGTAACGGGTGGATACCGGAAGGTTGCAACGGTGATCTCTGCTGACCTCCCCCTTCTCGGGCAACTGAAACCCGGTGACACGGTGAATTTCCTCAAAGTCTCCATGGATGAGGCATATCAGGCCATCAGGAAAATGGAAAATATGGTCGCTGGCTTATTTTGACCCGATGTTCCTCGGCCGCAGAAGTAATTGAATAGCGGTTCAACTTTTACTCACGCAAAGGCGCAAAGCCGCAAAGGTAAAAAATCATGAAAGTTGTAGATCTACGATCAGATACCATTACCCGGCCAACCCCGTCCATGCGCAGGGCCATGGCAGATGCGGAAGTCGGTGACGACGTTTTTGGAGAGGATCCCACGGTGAACAGGCTGGAGGAGATGGCTGCGGAACGTTTGAATAAGGGAGCAGCCCTCTTTGTCGCCAGTGGGACCATGGCCAACCTGGTCAGTCTGTTAGTCCATTGTGGTCGTGGGGATGAGGTTATTCTGGGTGATAGATCTCACACGTTTTTCTACGAGCAGGGCGGGTCTGCCGGCCTCGGCGGAATTCATCCCCGTACCCTTCCCAACAAACCGGATGGCACACTCGGCCTTAACGCTATAGAAGAAGCAATCCGGCCGGACAATATTCATTTCCCGAGGACACGCCTGATCGTTCTTGAAAACACCCATAACAGATGCAGCGGTAATCCCCTGACTCCTCAATATATGAAAGATGTGGGAGAGATGGCGCATCGCAACGGGGTCAAGGTGCATGTTGACGGTGCCCGTATTTTTAACGCTGCTGTTTCATTGGGTATCGATGCATCTGAACTTGCTTCCGAAGCAGATTCTGTCTCCTTTTGTCTGAGCAAGGGTCTGGCCGCCCCGGTAGGGTCAGTGGTGTGCGGGAGCCATGATTTTATTGATGAGGCCCGACGTGCGCGAAAAGTATTAGGCGGCGGTATGAGGCAGGCAGGTGTCCTGGCTGCCGCCGGTATCGTTGCGCTTACAGAGATGGTTGAGCGTCTGGCGGAAGATCACGACAACGCCCGGCGATTGGCAAAGGACCTGACAGGGGCAGAAGGCTTGTCTGTTGATACTGAAAACGTTAAGACCAATATCGTGTACATTAATATTGATAATAACGATATTTCATCAAATGATCTGGCAGAACGTTTGAGTCGTGAGGGTGTACTCCTGCTGCCTACCGGACCGAAGCAGATGAGAGCAGTAACCAATTACCACATCACCGCAAATGACGTGGAACATGCGGCTGTTGTGATCCGAAATGAAATGAACAATTGCTGATAAGCTGCAACAGGTAGGATCAGAGGTGGATCTGTCTTGACCATTGTCAACAAAGAGGACCCTGGGGCGGCTCTGAAATGGCCGAGGCTCATACAGGGGACCCTCATCAAACGCTACAAACGCTTCATGGCCGACGTCAAACTCAGAAATGGTCATGTGGTCACAGCCCACTGCCCCAACTCGGGGAGTATGAAGGCGTGTTCCGAACCGGGTCGTCCAGTGTATCTCTCTAAGCACAACAAACCCTCACGCCGCCTGAAATACACATGGGAACTCATAGATATGGGGAAATCACTTGTTGGAGTCAACACAATAGTCCCCAACAGGCTGACCAAGGCATCCATCGCGGCCGGATATGTTAAGGCCTTGTCCGGTTATGATACCATCCGTTCAGAGGTAAAATACGGCAAAAATTCCCGCATTGATCTTCTTCTTGAAAACGGGGAGAAACGATGCTTCGTAGAAGTGAAAAACTGCACCATGGTGACTGACGGTCTCGCCTGTTTCCCGGACGCGGTGACATCAAGAGGCCTTAAGCACCTGGTAGAGCTCCAGGAGCAGGTCAGGCAGGGGGATCGGTCGGTAATGTTCTATCTAATTCAGAGGATGGATGCCGAGCGGTTCCGGCCGGCAGATCACATCGATCCGGCTTATGGCCAGGAGCTGAGAAAAGCGGTTCAAAACGGTGTAGAGATTCTCGTTTATGATGTGGCCATCAACCTCGAAATGATCTCTTTAAACCGAGAACTCCCCTATCAACTTTAAAGGCAATTACCGTGTTGCCGGGATCCAATTCTGACAAACCCGTAAAAAGCCGGAAAACACCCGTTTTCGTCTTTCCCGTGAAAACGGGAATCCAGGAAACTCACTCACTTGTGGACTCCCGCTTTCGCGAGCCCTTATTATAGAGCGAGCCCTATTTTGCGCGAGATCCCAGCGCAACCATTGAAATACCCGTTACGAGAAGATCTATGCCCACCAGCAAACCGACCGCCCATATCCCCGACAGCGGCCATTGACTCCAGATCAGCAAACCAAGAAGGAGGGACAGCCCACCGCTGACGAGCATCCATACCCAACCCGGCGCAGCACGATAACTGAATGATGAGACGATTTTCCAGAAACCTTCAACGATAAAAAACACGGCGAGCAACAGCGTGAGAAATTCCAACCCTAACAGTGGATGCCCAATGACCAGGATTCCGCACAGCCCGGTGATCACACCCAGGACCAGAGGCATCATCTTGTCACCCCAGGATTCGGCCTTCAGACCATGAATGAATTGCCCGATCCCGCTCACCAGGAGAACTATTCCGATAATTATGACCACTGCGCCACCGGCAAACACTGGGGCCAGGACAGCGATTGCACCGAACACAATCAGGGCAACCCCGAACAACATCAAATTATTTCCACTCACGACCGCGTCATCTTTCATGCTTTCTCCTCCCCTTCTTGATTATTGATTTTGGAATTTGAATTATGGCCAATCACTTCTTCTCGTCTTATTTCTTTAATTTATATAAACGATAGGCATTTTCATAACCTATATGAGACTTCAGTTTCTTTGGCATCTGCTCATATTTCCATAGAGGTCCTGTCACGTATTGCCAAGCCCATGCAAGACTGAGACATCAATACATTTAAAACGCAACCCCACTATCGAACTTCAATCAATGTGTCAACATGTTCATTTTCTTATCTAAATAGCTTAAGAGAGTACCTTCTTCAATGTCAAGGAAAAAGAGATACCATGAGATGGACCGACAGCACTCACGAGAATTATCAATCTCCGGCTCTCCTTGTTTGAGACAGGTCCCGGGTAATTTTTAACCGGTAATAATTGATACCCATGTAAAAAGTCCTTTTTACATGGATTCAGTCCCGCGCATCGCGGGATAGGTATTGAGGAATTACAAATTATTATAAGCAGTTAGATCTAAAGCAATTGCGCCAAATCGCTCGCTTTTTGACTTTTCACGAAACCATCATAATTCGTTGACTCCAACAGATACTTTCAGTAAATTGTTCTTGCCAAGAATATTATGTTAGTTGAGGCGTAATAGTTGCGTGCACGATAAGATAATTTTCATAATAATGGGAGACAACCGGGAGAGATACATCATGAAAAATATCTACACCTGCTTATTCATAGTGCTCACACTTTGCTTAACTACACCGAATCTCGCAGTCGGTAAACAGTATCCGCTGGAAGCGGCAGATACTTCGAGCCCACAGGCGACACTGAAGAGCTTCCAGGCCCTGTTCTTAAATGCCAGGCCCATACTGGACAAGATAGCAACATCGGGCTTTTCGCCGGAAACAGTAAGCGCGTTACAGGATCGGCGCAACAGGGCAATACACTGCATCGATCTGAGTAAAGTGGGTAAGAGACTTCGTGACGATGCGGGGCCGGAAGCGGTCATACTACTCGCGGAGATTCTGGCCAGGATAGAGTTACCGCCCTTCGAAGCAGTCCCCGACGCCCAGGCTATGAAGTCCGAAGGCGTCTCCCTTTGGAAAATCCCACATACGGATATCACAATTGGCCAGGTCAAGGAGGGTCCCCGACAGGGAGAATATCTGTTTACACCTGAAACGATTGCCCAATTAAAAGAGTTTTTCGCTAAAGTAAGGCATCTTCCTTATCTGCCGGATTCAGCACTCAAAAAAATCGGCCCGGCCGGAGGACTGTATGATTATTACAGCGCCTCTCCGAGAGGTCTAATCCCCATGAGCGTGATCATGGCGCTGCCATCCTGGGCAAGGACCGTTTATTCCGATCACCCTCTGTGGCAGTGGATCGGCATGGTGCTTACCGTGTTAATTGGTTTTTTGTTGATAGTTTTTATCCATGTCTTGATCAGGAAATGGACCAAAGGCCGATCCGAGGCAGGTAAGAAGGGGATAGGCTTCACCAGATTGATATTGCCGGCGAGTGCAGCGGTCATTGTACAGCTTATCGGTTATATTATCGACGAACAGATTGGAATGAGCGGAGAGGTTTACCAGGTCGCTGAAGTCTTAGCCTGGGTGCTTTCTTTAGCCTTTATCGTGTGGTTTACTGTGGCCTGTGGAGGCGTTGTGGCTAACATTATTAATTCTTCACCGAAAATAGACCCAAAGGGGGTTTACGCCGGCCTGACCAAAGTAATTTGCTATTTATTCGCGCTGGCTGTAGCGGCCGTTATCATCTTCAAAGGACTAATCGGACTTGGTGTCTCCCTGCTACCTCTTCTTACCGGTCTCGGTGTTGGAGGTTTTGCCTTGGCTCTCGCCGCAAGGCCGACTCTCGAGAATCTTATCGGTGGTCTCATGATCCTTGCTGACAAGCCTTTCAAGGTCGGCCAACGCATCAAAGTTAAAGACCATGATGGGATAGTTCAACGGCTTGGAATGCGCTCCACACAAATTCGTCTGCTGAGTGGACCTCAGGTTAAGATTCCAAATGAGGAAATGGCAAGAGTAGAAATTGAGAATGTCTCTCTCCGGCCGAACCTTAGAAGGAGAGCGAGTCTTACCATCGAATACGATACGCCGATAGAAAAGGTTGAGAAGGCGGTTGCTATAGTAAAAGATATCCTCAAGGATCATGAAGGGATGAACCCTAAGCGCCCGGCTCGCGTGTTCTTCAATGATTTTAATCCTGATTCCCTTAATATTTCAATGATGTACTGGTATCACCCCGCGAAACTCTGGAAATCCAAGGCATTCGATGAAAAAGTCAATCTACAAATTATGCGGGAATTCGAAAAAGAGGGAATCAAATTTGCCTATCCCACAACGACCACTTACCTGGTCCAGGAGGATGGGCGCCCCCTTTATTTTACGCCTGTCAAGGATTCATAGTTTTCAGACGCGAGCGATATTCAAAACTTTAAGATGAACCGATAAAGAGGGAAAAACATGGCAACAGCAAATGCGAACGGTATTCAGATCGAATATGAGACTTTTGGAGATCCTTCATCACCTGCATTGCTATTGATTATCGGACTTGGCAGTCAATTAATTCACTGGCAAGATGAATTTTGTCAACAGATTGCTGATAATGGATATCATGTCATAAGATACGATAACAGAGACGCTGGTCTGTCGACAAAATATGATGAGTTGGCTATGCCGGAGATCATGGAGAAAATTGGAGCGCTGTTCTCAGGGCGAGAAGTTACAACGCCTTACACCATCGAGGACATGGCAAACGATGCTGCCGGTTTGCTTGACGCACTTAATATAGACAAAGCACACATTTGTGGGATGTCGATGGGAGGATATATTGCTCAAACATTCGCTATCAACAATCCTTCTCGTACGTTGAGTCTAACATCTATTTACAGCCATTGCGGAAACCGGAAAGAGTTTCTTCCCACACAAGAAGTCATGGAAGCAATGATGACACCAACGCCAGAAGAACGTGAAACATTTATCGAATATATGTTGAAATTCTTCAAGTTGATATATGGTACCGGACTTCCTTTTGATGAAGAATTTCACAGAGCTTTGGCTGCTCAATCTTACGATCGGTCTTTTTGTCCTGAAGGAACCGCCCGCCAATATCTTGCAATAATGGTGCAAAAAGACAGGACAGCAAAACTCGGTAAACTGAAAGTTCCATCCCTGATCATTCATGGTGATGCAGATCCACTTGTGCCAATCTCTGGTGGAAAAGCCACTGCTGATGCAATTCCAGATGCTGTGTTAAAAACAATCAATGGGATGGGGCATGTAATTCCCAACTTAAATGCATATTGGGAAGACATCAAAGATGCAATGATAAATCATATGGAAGGCTGAAACCCCGCCTCTGCGGGGATGAGCGCTTTGCACGGCAGTGTGGCTACTTCAGGCCCTATGTGAGGCAGGTTATTTACCTATATTTTGACTGCGGCAACCTGCACAATCTGGGCAACCCCGAACAACATCAAATTATTTCCACTCACGACCGCGTCATCTTTCATGCTTTCTCCTCCCCTTCTTGATTATTGATTTTGGAATTTGAATTATGGCCAATCACTTCTTCTCGTCTTATTTCTTTAATTTATATAAACGATAGGCATTTTCATAACCTATATGAGACTTCAGTTTCTTTGGCAGCTGCTCAAGCATGCTGGCGGTCGAACGGATACTTCCGGCACTGGGGTGGTTATTGGCCGGTTTGATAATCTCATCACTGCCTATGAGAAAACGGTCTGGAAATTTCTGAAACAACTCCAGCCATTCCTGCTTCAACTGGCCATTCTTATCCAGGGGGAACGTTGGCTTTACTACCTTTCTTTCCTGCATACCACTGGCTATCCGGATACTGATATACAGATTCGGGTTTTCCTCAAGCAGTCTGCGAGTCAAGGCAATTGTTCGTTTTCCCATGTTATCCCACCCCATATGAACCCAGATAATCTTCGCCTTGCGATTATGGGCAAGCAACCGACCAAAGGCAGCGATATTTGGTTTCAATATTCGGGGATTGGGAGGTGACTGAAAACGAGACGGCATCGGCATTTCCTCTGGAATCGCTTCCATGTGGATATCAACAGGAAGATCATGTTTAGCGGCCAGGTCAGCAAGTCTTAGAAACAACGGATGATCCGGAGGGGCTTTTTCATAGGGATGCTTTTCTGTCATAGAAAAATGTTCTGCCGTCATCTCGCCAAAGCCCACCGCCCCTTTTCGGGCAAGCTCTGATGCTCTGGCATCGAACTTTTTTTCCATTGCCGTTGTAACATGCCCCTCCCGGAGCGCCTGCTGAATCATCACATTCAGGCTACCGCCACCACCTAAAGCGGCGAACCGGTTGGGATATTGTTCCACGATCGGCAGGAAATCTTCGAAATAAAGTTGGAGATCCTGGTTCACAGTCTGTGGCATAGGCATCAACAGATTGAGCTTCACGCCAGTCGCATCCATGGCCTCAATGGCAATCCGGGCCGATTTTTCAAGGTCGTACCGCCCCATTACCCGTCGGCCCACCAAATGATTGTGAGTATCCACATAAATCAATTCCGTCGATTTTTTTTCAGGGGGTCTGGTTCGAACCTGTCCGGCGGTATCCATACCACCGGAAAGTCGGGTGCCTGCAGCTTCCCGATCAGTAATATAGCCGTCGTTATTCCGATCCAGGCGACCGAAAGCCGGTGGGGGGCCCCTGAATTCAGACCTGGACAATCGACCATCGCTATTACGGTCCATATGTTCAAAAGGGGTCTGGGCCATCAGCGAAGTTGTTAAGAAAATGAAAGCTATACCGACAAATACAGGGCATATAAACACCGAGAATTTTCTTTTCATAACACCTCGCATATTTCCGGGAAAAACAACCCCCCCTAATCTATAATAGCCTGGTAAACCATGTCTCTCATAAAGGTTCGGTAATATACCCGTTGGGCGCGTGTCTGAATCATTATCACGGCTACCAGCTCTTCTTCGGGATCTACCCAGAAATAGGTACCAAGATAACCTGCCCAGCTATAGTCCCCCACTGAACCGGGTTGAGGATTCATACCTGGCGCAATACGCACAAGAAAGCCTAATCCAAATCCATTACCCACCTCCGGGCTGGGGAAACTTGGTCCAAGCTGCATTTGAAGCTTCGGGGCATATTTTATGGTCGCCGGGAGATGATTAGAGGTCATCAGTTCAATAGTCTTCGGGGAAAGCAGGCGAACGCCATCCAGGATACCGCCATTGAGAAAGAGCTGACAAAGACGTGCGTAATCCATGGCAGTGGACACCATACCCCCGCCTCCCGACAGCCATTTTGGTTTCTTTGTTACGTCAAGGGCCGACGGTTTCTTGCCAGTAGCAGGATTAACCTGTGGTTCGGCAATCCGCGTTTGCCGGTCAGCACCTTCTACCCAAAAGCCACTGTCTGTAAGTTTAAGGGGTTTTGCAATTCGTTCTGCAATAAAGGTGTCGAAGCTAACACCGGAAATCACCTCTACAACGCGGCCCAGGACATCGGTAGACTGGGAATAATCCCATGTCGTGCCCGGTTGGTAACATAAGGGACTCTCAGATATTTTTGTCACCATCTCGGCAAGTGTTTGTTTGTAATCAAGGGGATTGTTCTTTTTCCACTGGGCCTTATTTAAGGAAGGTTTGCCAAAAACCCAATACGTGAGTCCGGATGTATGGCGAAGAAGGTCATGGATAGTCATCTCCCGGTTTGCGGGAACCAGGATCAATTCCTCTTTACCCGTATACTCGTTCGATCTTTGTATACCCACTTTCATGTCTTTGAGTTCTGGGAGAAATTTTGATACAGGATCCGTGAGCAATAATTTACCCTCCTCCATCAACATCATGGTCGCAAGGGACGTAAAGACCTTGCTCATGGAATAGATCCGAAAGATCGAGTCTTTGACCATGGGCGTTTTTTTATCCCTATCCTGGAAACCGATGGCCTCAAAATAAGCTACTTTTCCTTTGCGAATAACGATGCCAACGGCTCCGGGAATAGTCCCTTTATCAACAGCCTCCTGAAGTCCCGACGTAAGCCTTGCGAGTCTTTCAGAGGACATGCCTACTTCTTCAGGTGTTTTTGCTTGCGGAAGCCCCTGGGCAAAGGCCGTTACCGCCAGCAATAAGAAAAGTACAGTCACCGACACTACTCTTTGGAACTTCTTCATAACTCCTCCTTTCTTCTGTAGGTATTAATTGTTAAGAAAAGACCCCCAAGAGGTCATATGGACCTTATCAAGGCTCCACACCAACAGGTTACAACTACCAGATGTACTCTTCTCCGTTTCCGGGGTGGGTTGAAATTCAACTATCATATAGGAAACCCTGCATCTGAAAAATTATAATAAATGAATGCCGCAACCACAAGGAGTAGTGGTTCTCTTACTCTGCTTTGATGAACTCTCTGGGCTGTACTTTCTCTAAATATCCTGTCCGTTTCTCATTTGAAACCGGGGCTGAGATATGTTGGAGATCACGGTTTGATAACAATTAGGGTACCCCGCCGCCAAAGGCGATCGGGTTGACCCAATTTTACGGAAGTTTATTCGGTCTTCAAATAAACAAGACTTGTGCCTCGAATATTTTTTAATCCCAATTTTTCTTTTTCTTCGATTTCTTCTAGCGCCCTCGTCACACCCTCCCATATTCCGTAGTCATGCCATATGATTACCCCCCTTTTTTTTACCATTTTCATTGCCGCATAGGTATCGGACAGTACATATTCATAAGCATGTGAACCATCAACAAAAACCAGTGAACAGATCGTATAGTAAGGGGAATAATCGAATGACGCTGAGTCACCAAATAACTGGTGTATTTTTGAAATAATAGAGCTATCTGATTTTCTATATTTGTTGAACCTCCCACCTGATTTCTCCTTTTCCACCATATGCTTTTCGCTAGAAACTAACGGAAACAGAGTATCCATTTTCGGCGCAAGATCAAGAGTGTATATGCTGTTGTTAGATGGTGATGAAAAAGCAAGGTTTAATGAAGTTCGACCATCAAAAGTGCCTATTTCAAATAGATTGGTTCCATCCTCACAATCTGCTGCTATCGCATTAATAACACCAAGCTCACTTATTCGTATATTTCCATTTGCTTTATAATGTTCCCATATTTTTATAATCCTCCTATTGGTACAATGCCTCCATGAAATACCAGGTAAGTTAATCTGCTGCAGGAAGTTTCCCTCCTTATTTCTGATACGCATAGAAACCCTTTGCCATCTTCTAGATAAACCTGACAATGGAAGGTATATTCTA
>JACNJD010000126.1 GCA_014382715.1 Candidatus Desulfacyla euxinica
TCCTATCTCCCCTTTGCCTGGATCGGGGAGCAGATGATGTCCATATCGTGCGGTCTTCAGATGGGATATACCCTCAATTTCCCCGAGGAGCCGGAAACAGCCCAGGAGAATATCCGGGAGGTCGGTCCCCACGTGATGTTCGCTCCTCCCCGGCTCTATGAGGGGATGACCCGCCAGGTCCAGGTAAAATATATAGATTCCACCTGGATTAAAAGAAAGATCTACGAATTTGCCACCAAAGTGGGTTATAAGGCCGCAGGTCTCAAGTTTGAAAAGAAACCGGTTCCCCTGCAATGGAAGTTCCTGAACTGGATCGCCTCCATAACCATGCAGAAAAAGCTTAAGGATCACCTGGGCCTGTCGAGGCTCAGACATTGCTACACAGGCGGGGCAGCCATGGGACCCGACCATTTCAAATTTTTTCACGCCCTCGGTGTTAATCTCAAACAGATATACGGCCAGACAGAAGTGGCCGGTATTTCTGTCGTCCACAGAGACGGAGATATCAAGTACGATACAGTGGGAACACCGATCCCTGAAACAGAGATCAAGATAACAGAAGAGGGCGAGATTCTCACAAAAAGCCCTTCAGTGTTCATGGGATATTATAAGAATGATGAGGCTACCGCAAAGACCCTGATAGATGAATGGCTATATTCAGGTGACAGGGGCTTTATTGATGAAGATGGTCATCTCGTGGTTTTTGACCGTTCCAAGGATGTTATGACCTTAAATGACGGAAGGCCTTTTTCGCCCCAATATCTTGAGACCCGATTGAAGTTCAGCCCTTTTGTCCAGGAGGTGTGGGCCATAGGTGATAACAGGGACTACGTAACGGCCGTGATGTGTATCGATTATGCCGTGGTGGGGAAGTGGGCTGATGACAAGAAGCTCAATTACACCAGTTATCCGGAATTGTCCCAGAAACCCGAGGTATATGACCTGGTCCAGAAACAGATTGAAGAGGCCAATAAGGACCTGCCAGGACCTGCCAAGATCAACAGATTTGTCAATCTCTACAAGGTGTTTGACGCGGATGATGAAGAACTGACAAGGACCTCCAAACTGAGACGGGCATTTGTGGGCAATAGGTATAAGGATATTGTGGATGCCCTCTATTCTGATGCGGACGTTGTTCATATGGATACAACAATTACCTATGAAGATGGCAGGGAACAACGGATAAAGACCGACCTGCACATCCAGAAGATCAGCGTGTGAGAGGGCAGTAGGGAGTAAGGAAAAAAGAAGGAGGAAAAGAATGGAGCTGTTTTTCATGAGCTTGACCACAGGTATTATGGTGGGAGGCATCTATGCCTTAGTGGCCTTGGGGTGGGTCCTTATCTACAAATGCTCTGGTGTCCTCAATCTGGCCATGGGCGAATTGACACTCATCGGGGCCTATGTGACCTATACCTTTTACGCCATAGGCGTTCCCTTTGTCCCTGCCGTGCTGCTGACCCTGCTTGTGGGAATTATCTTAGGGTTTTTGACCGAACGTGTCTTTTTGGACAAGCTCATCGGAGAGCCTATCTTAGCCGTTATCATGGTGACGGTGGGGATCTCCTTCTTCCTGAAAGGACTCATCGGATATATCTGGGGCTCAGACACAAGGGTTTTCACGCCCCCTATCTTTGAAATCGAACCGATTACTATTGGCATCCTCAAGATATCGCCTGTGTATCTCTGGTCTTTCATCCTTTCCATTGTACTGCTCATCGTATTTGTAGCTTTTTTTAAATATACCCGCTGGGGTCTTTCCATGCAGGCCACTGCCGATGACGAAACTGCAGCCCTCTCTCTCGGAGTGAGCGCCCGGTTCGTGTATGGGGCTGCATGGGCCATTGCCTTTATGAGTGCGGGTGTGGGCGGCGCTCTCCTCGGGAACATCAACGGGATCAACATTTCCGTGGGCCACCTGGGATTGCTGGTACTCCCTGCCGTGGTTTTGGGCGGGCTGAATTCTGTCCCGGGAGCTATTGTCGGGGGGATCATGATCGGATTGCTACAGAATTTTTCAGGGACATACCTTGACCAATATTTTCCTGGCGGGGTGAAAGAGATCGTCCCCTTTGCCTTTATGGCCGTCTTCCTCCTGTTCAAACCGTACGGACTGTGGGGATGGGAGAGGATTGAGAGGGTGTAGGCAGTAAGCAGAGTAGAAAAAAGGTTCCGTGCTTAAACTTTAGGCCCCCCAGTTAAATAGGACTTCGTATTTAACGGGGTAAACTTTAGCTCACTTTAGGCATTTTAGTCACTTTAGATCACTTAAAAGAGGTACTCTATGTCCAATGTATGGTTGCCATGCGGCGATTACCACCAGAACTATGCTGAAGATCATGGGTGGTGGCAGACAAGTTTCTTAAAGGGGAAGATGATCCTGCTCTTGGGCATCGTTTTTATTGGCATCCCCCTAATCTGCGATGAGTACTGGATAAGCGTCGGTACCATGATTGGATATACCGCCATGGGCGCATTGGGGGTTCAACTCCTTATCGGTTATGCCGGTCTGCTTACCCTGGGTCATGCCGCTTTTATTGCGGTTGGCGCCTATACGAGTGTCATGTTAATCCTCCAATTCCCCTGGCCCCAGTTTCTTATTGACTGGGGATTGGCCTACCCGATCAGCATCATCGCGGCCGGGATTGTTGCAGGGCTCTGGAGCGTCCTCTTTGGTCTGCCTTCTGCCAAGGTGAAGGGTTTCTACCTCATTCTGACCACCATGGCGGCCCAGTTTATTACCGTTGATTTTATCCTGACCCAGTATGTCAGCCAGATAGGCGGCAGGGGTCAGGCCTTTTCTCTCCCCCCGGGGACCATCAAGATCGGGCCGTGGGTCATTGAAAATGATATACAGATTTATTTTGTGATGGCGGTTATACTCACGCTCATGGTGATCGTCCTGGCCAATCTGCTCAGGTCCAAACCGGGTCGCGCATGGGTGGCCATCAGGGATAATGATATTGCGGCAGAGGCCCTTGGCATCAATATCGTCTGGTACAAGCTCTTAGCCTTTTTCGTGGCCGGGTTTATGGCAGGTGTTGCCGGGGCATTCTGGGTTTGTAACACCGCTGCTTTGAGTCCTGAACATTTTCAGTGGTTTTTGTCCCTCTGGCTCGTGGGGGTGATCCTCATCGGAGGGGTCGGTTCCATACAGGGGGCCATTTTCGGATCCATCTTTATGGTGGTTGTCATGGAGCTGCTCCAGATGGGGGTGATTCCATTGGCTGAGTATTACCCCAAGATCTTGTTTGATTTCGCTTATATTAAGGACATGGCCTTCGGTCTTGCTATCTGCGGTTTTTTGATCTATGAGCCAAACGGTCTTGCCTACCGTTGGTGGCAGGCCAAAAACTATTTTAACCTGTGGCCGTTTTCATACTAAGGTAGCTTCGCTTTCCTCTCCCGGAACGGAAAAAAGAGGAGATTGCGCGGTGCAGGATGCAAGATGCAGGATGCACGATGAAGGATACAAGATCCACGATGCAAGATGTAGGATACAGGATCACGTGCTAAGCCCGCTGAGGCGATGCTTGAAAAGAGCTAATCCCGCTCGGAATGGGACGCAACGACTCAACTATTCAACGACTAAACAACTCAACTAAAGCTCGAAAGGAGGTGAAAGGAACTTACAGGTAAATCCTATGGTCATTTTATAACTGTGTTTAATACTCAAGTTTCGTTATTGCAAAGGAGGGAAAATCTATGAAGAAAAGCATTTTTCTGAAGATTTTGGTAATGTTTCTGGCTGTGGCATTTCTGGCAGGGTTTTCGACTGCTGCTGTGGCCAAGAAGATCAAGATTGGTGGCCTTAATGATACCACCGGGGCCACTTCGGATGTGGGCAAAGACTATGCCATCGGTATGGCAGACGCATTCAAGTACATCAATTCCCAGGGGGGTGTTAACGGAAAGAAGATCAAGTATACCTGGTTTGACTATGGTTACCGTGTCCCCGAAGCCATTACAAAGTATAAGCTTTTAAAACGACTTGGAAATATTGCAGTTATGGGATGGGGGACCGGAGATACTGAGGCCCTTTCACCCACGGTCAACAAGGATAAAATTCCCTATGTGTCTGCTTCCTATTCGGCCCATTTGACCGACCCGA
>JACNJD010000056.1:0-1504 GCA_014382715.1 Candidatus Desulfacyla euxinica
TGGTATAATATCCTGCCGGATGAACTCAACAGAGAAAACAATCGGAGTGGTACCCATTGGGGACATTCCGGAAATGGTGTCAAGTACTGTAGCTGCCCACATGCTCGGCTATTTGGGCGTCAATGCGGATATTCTGCCACCCCTTGAAGAGCCAGAATATGCCTATGACGAAAGCCGACTCCAGTACAATGCAATGTTGATCCTGAAAACCCTTGAACAGGAGTTTTTCTCTGATTACGCCAAAATAATAGGCATCCTCGATGTGGACGTATTTGTTCCCTTGTTTACCCATGTATTCGGGGAGGCAAAGCAGGGTGGGGGGTCTGCTTTGGTCTCACTACACAGACTGAGAAAGGATCATGAGGGTTCGACCCCTCCGCAAGCCCTTGTGCTTGAGAGAACTGCCAAGGTAGCCCTTCATGAGACAGGACACCTTTTCAATCTCGTTCACTGCACGGATGAAAAATGCCTGATGCATTTTTCAGGAGTGCTCCTGGATCTCGACAGGACGCCGTTATATTTTTGCAGGTATTGTTCTACCTATTTTCGTGATGTCCTGAAGCGTTGAATGTGCCCTCTTTTCCCTTGGGGGCAAAGGAGAAGAGGAGAGATTGATATTTTGGGTCTATATCTGCTCGGTTTTCAAGAATTTTGATGTAAGCGTACCCCATCCTATATCCGAAAAATTGCCGTAGAAGTCGTCAATCGGTTCACCACCAGTAGATGCCAAGTTTTCATATTCAGGGCCCACCATAGCCATGAGCTCTTGACCTTCCCGCTCCATCCACTGAAGACTCTCATCCCCGAAAAACAGCCGTTTTAGATTCCTCTTGGGAAATTCAGGTTCAATTATGAATAACCACCCATTCTGGTAAGGATCGTGATGGGTAATTTCTGGATGCTCTTTGGCTTTATGGTTCACAGCGAGTACCGTCCCTGTCACGGGGGCCAAAACCGCTGCTTCATGGCCGTTTCGGCCAAAGGTCCATCCAACTTCCTCCTGTTTTAGGGTGGCGCCCAGCGGGGGAAGATTCAGTTCCCGGAAGACTCCGAAAAGCTTCACGAGAAAATCGTCGAATCCAACCCTGACACGACCCCCATGTTCGAAACGAGCCCAGCTGTGTCCCATATGATAATAATAACCATTGGCCATTCGATATCCCGAGGCCAGCTGGTAACTTGTAGACTCGGTAAACACCCCCATATCGAAGTCATCTAACATCTGATCATAAGCACAATGGTGGCACTCATAGTTCATTGTACAGATCTTGGGGGCATTGACCCGTCCCGTTAAGGCATGCCGGCATGGTCGAACAGCACCATGGTAGTCCCTTTTCAGGTTTTCTACCCAGACAGGTTGCTCGTCTCTTACCATGCCGGCAACCTCCACCCCCATGGCCTTTATCATCCCCTTGTCAAAGGGACAATTATAACAGTCATAGGCATTGTCGCACATCCTGAAATTGACAACACCCGCCTTCATCCATATACATTCCTCCTCCAG
>JACNJD010000056.1:2329-4050 GCA_014382715.1 Candidatus Desulfacyla euxinica
GTTTGATATTGCGATTCTGCAATACTTTTTCCTTACCCCTTACAGCAATGAAACTGTATCTGTCTCTGATTTCAGGTTGATTAAGTGTAACTTGCCGTAATTACACCATTTTAAAATTCACTAAAGCGGTATTTTATTCATTTGGCGTTCTGGCATGAAAAATGCTTAACACAGATGTGAGATGTTCTTTTAGACATCGGTTGGGGCGTGAGCCACGTACTTTCAATTGAATGAAGGATTTCAGAGTATTTTATATTAAGGAGGATTTTTTAGTATGAAAACTGGAAGAATTGCCATACCGAGTATGGCGCCGGGTGGTCTCGACGGTGAACGGTCGGGGCATTTTGGCCACTGCGACATTTTTACGTTTGTAGATGTTGAAGGTGGAGAAATTAAGCAGGTCACAACCATTCCAAACGGGGAACACGTTCAAGGAGGGTGTATGGTCCCTGTGAATCTGTTAGCGAGCCACAATGTCAAGGCCTTGATTGTAGGAGGCATCGGCATGCGGCCCCTGATGGGATTCAAACAGGTGGGGGTTGATGTATATCATGATGCAACACGGCCGCAGATCAGACCGGTGGTCGAGGACTTGATAGAAGGGAAACTCCCCATGATCAGTGACGATCAGGTATGTGGTGGCGGGGGTGGTGCGAATAATTAATCGCTGCAACGATTGTCTTTTTAAAAAAGAGGTTCGTTTTTGATGGAGAAGCAGAAACCCAAAGATGATGTATATGAGATGCTCTCCGAATCAGGGTATTCGGACAGGGCGATTCAATATTTTCAGGAAAGAGAAAACATAGGCGTTATCGAAGCGGCAGATCAGACCCTGGATCTCACAGGACCATGTGGAGATACAATGAAAATCTCCATGAATATAGAGGGCGACAAGATATGTGACGCCAAGATACAGGTCCTTGGTTGTCCGGGAGCAGTTGCTTCCGGCTGTGCCGTGGTGGATCTTGCCAGGGGGAAGACGCTGGAAGAAGCCGCAAATATCGATTTAGAGGCCCTGTACAAAGAGCTTGAGAAATTGCCCGATCAAAAGATCCACTGCGCCCGGCTGGCCATCAAGACTCTGCAAAAGGCCCTGGAGCAGTACCGGGCGAAAACCGTAGAAGTGCGGGCAAGAGGACAGAAATAGAGAGGAAAGAGATGAAAATAGCCGTAACGTCGAAAGGAACCCACCTCGATTCTGAGGTTGATCCCCGGTTCGGAAGGGCCGCTTATATCATTATTGTTGATTCGGAAACGCTTGAATTTGAAGTGGTGGATAACAAGGAAAACGTGAATGCCCTCAAAGGAGCGGGCATTCAGGCAGCCAGGATGGCGAGTGATAAGAAAGCAGATGTCTTGCTGACCGGATTTTGCGGGCCAAATGCCTTCAAGGCGATGAAAGCAGCAAAGATAGGGGTGGCCAATGATGCTGCTGGTACGGTGAGAGATGCGCTTCAGGCCTACCTTGATGGAAAACTGCCTTTGTCTGATGCGGCAAATGTGGAAGGCCAGTGGTAATAAGAGGGAGAAAAAATGCCCATTTATGAATTCGAGTGTCTGGATTGCGGTCATAATACTGAGATTCTGATGGCCATTAATGAGTCGGAACTGGTTGCCTGTGGCAACTGTGGCGGTCGAAATCTCAAGAAGCTGTTGTCCGCACATGCTGCCGTAAGCCCGACAGGGAGATTCCCTGAAAATGCGGCGGATCGGTGCTGCGG
>JACNJD010000287.1 GCA_014382715.1 Candidatus Desulfacyla euxinica
AAGTTACGAGTTCGGAGTGCCTAAAGTTAAGAAAGGAAGAATTCCGATTTGAACTCTCAACTCCACGCTTCACACTCCCCATTTCATTGCTGGATGTTCCCATATCCCAAAAAGGCGGCAATGACGGGCAGGCCTTATGAAAATAATTTTTTATAAAATGTCACGAAGTTCCTTAACTTTAGGCACTTCAAACTTTAGGCACTTTAGAGCATTTAAATCAGCGTACCTTCCAGGCCAACAAAAACAAACTGCCTCTTCTGGGGTGGTAATTCGATCTATTTAGATGGCTAACAGTTGCACGTGGCTTCTTATAGCGAAAGGAGACGCAAATGTAAACGGTCCGCTTGAAGGTCTCTATCCCTTTTTTTGTTATTCATGACATATTTCTTGCCGATTTATCCTTGACTTGCTACCATTGATCAACTACTTTTTACCGGCCTGCCTATATTAATTATTGAAGATCCCTGCATCTTCGAACACGGGTTTCCTGAGTATACGTGCCCGCACTCTTACAGGTGGCTAATCAAAACTCCTTTTCAGAAGATATATGACGTTTTGGAAAGGGAACTTGAAAGGGGTATTTTTCAAAGGTCACACAAGGGGGAGAGATGAACAAATCACAGTTGATAGAATCTTTGGCCAAAGAAGAGAGTTTGCCCCTCAGAAAGGCGGAAGAGGTTGTGAACACGGTCTTTGGCGAAATGGAAGCAGCTCTCATCAGGGGTGAGAGGGTTGAAATCAGGGGGCTCGGAAGTTTTAAAGTAAAAAAATATGACGGCTACAAAGGCAGAAATCCCAAGACAGGAGAAATGATAAAGGTAGCCAGTAAGAAACTCCCCTTTTACAAAGTGGGAAAAGAGTTGAAAGAGAGAGTAGATCTCTTTTAGGACCTTTGCCTTTGAGGACCTTGGTCGTGCTAGATGGGGCGTTAGCGGTGCCCTGTAACCCGAAATCCGCTCATGCGGGGTTGAAAATCCTTCAGGAGAGCCTTGATCCAAGTTGACCCTCTGTCATGTTTGGAGTTGACATGGACCTCACGTAACAGGCGCTTACGAACCCCGTCAGGTCCGGGAGGAAGCAGCGGTAAGTAAGAAGGCCTGTGTCGTGATGGTATCTATGTCCTTTCTCCGGGTGGCAAGGACGATTCGGTCTCTGTTCGAATAAGGATGCACGGCCAAGGACTTCTATTTCAATTTCCCCAAACATTTTCCTTTCTTATGATCCTTTCACTAAGTACTGGTGTACCTGATCAATCCGGTCTTTTATGGACAAGGGAACCTCCCGCATATTTCCGATACCTAACTCTTTCCCGCTATCCAAAGCTTGTCCACGCGACTTTTACCAGAGAGGGGGGCGTAAGCAGCGCCCCTTATGATTTCCTGAATACCAGTTATGACGTGGGGGATCTCCCACGGCATGTAACCTCAAATCTTGCAATCATCAAAAATACCCTTGGCGCCAACCATCTCATCTTCATGAACCAGTCTCATGGTAACGGTGTTTTTGTTTTTAGAGAAGAGCACATGGACAGCAAGGTTGAACCCCAGCCAGTAGACGCCGTTATAACGGATATCTCTAATGTCGCTATCTTAGTGAAGCAGGCCGACTGCCAGGGGATCATCATATTTGACCCCGAAAAAAAAGTATTGGCTAACGTACATTGTGGTTGGCGGGGGAATGTCAAGGATATACTCGGAAACGTTGTTATAAGAATGAAACACGATTTTGGTTGCAGGGGGCACGATCTAATGGCGGCTATCGGACCCTCTCTCGGGCCCTGCTGCGCCGAATTTGTCGGCTATGAAAATATATTCCCGGATAGCTTCGATGAATTCATGATCCGCGAAAACTACTTCAATCTGTGGGCTATAAGCGAGCGGCAACTTGTGAATGCGGGTCTCAGGCAGGAAAATATTGAAACCTCTAATATCTGCACCCGCTGCAGGACTGACCTTTTCTACTCCTACAGGGGTGAGGGGGAAACAGGCCGATTCGGGACCGTGATTATGCTGAAATAATGAGACCCACTATTTATTACTTGATTAATACAGTGGACAGGCATAAGCTGAACTACATTTTCAACACGAGTTGAAAGGAATACCGATCCAAATGCCTACAAAATACATCACCGTTACGGGCGGCGTCCTTTCAGGCCTTGGCAAAGGGATCGCCGTTGCTTCTATCGGCCACCTTCTCTCCTCAAGACTCAAAATCATCCCAATCAAATGTGACGGCTATCTTAATGTAGACCCTGGCACTATGAACCCATTTGAACATGGTGAGGTATTTGTATTAGATGACGGGGCAGAGGTAGATATGGACTTTGGTCATTATGAACGGTTCCTGGGGGTGACCTGCAAATCAAGGTGGAACCTGACCATGGGTAAAGTATTCAACATGGTCAGGAAAAAGGAGCGCAAGGGAGACTACCTTGGAAAGACAGTTCAGTATATTCCTCATGTGACAGATGTAATAAAAAACCACATATCTGAGATAGTGCAGGAAGAAAAACCTGACTTGGTTATCATAGAAATTGGTGGAACAGTAGGGGATATAGAAAACGAGCTCTTCTTAGAGGCCGTGAGGCAGATGAAAGAGGACGTAGGCCGGGACAATATCATTTACGTCCATTTGACTTATGTGCCGGTTCCGTACGGGGTTAATGAACAGAAATCCAAACCCACTCAACAAAGTGTGAATTTGTTGAAACAGAGGGGGATTTTTCCTGATATTATCATAGGCAGGTGCCCTGATTTTCTGACTAAAGAAATCAAGGACAAGATCTCTAATTTTTGCGATGTCAATACCGATGCAGTAATCACCGGTCTGGATGTAGATGATATTTACGAGATGCCGATTATCTTCGAACAGGAAGGTCTCCCCGAGATTATCCACAAAAAGCTCAACATCTATAGCCCGCCTGATTTGAGGAAATGGAAAAAGCTGGTCGAAAACATCAGAAACCCGGACAGGCAAATCACTGTTGCCATGTGTGGAAAA
This sequence comes from Candidatus Desulfacyla euxinica, assembly GCA_014382715.1. Classification (GTDB taxonomy): domain Bacteria; phylum Desulfobacterota; class DSM-4660; order Desulfatiglandales; family Desulfatiglandaceae; genus Desulfacyla; species Desulfacyla euxinica. The sequence goes on from JACNJD010000287.1 coordinate 3,001, forward strand.
TATACGAAATTAGAGGATTCCTATGCCTCTATCATAGAATCCTTTAATCATTGTTCGGCACATCTGAGCTGCAAGATAGACCTCAAGTGGGTTGAAACCACAGATCTGAAGGATACATCTCTCCTGGACGGTGTGGATGGCCTGGTTGTCCCCGGCGGTTTCGGGTCACGGGGCACAGAGGGCAAAATTGAGGCAATCCGTTTGGCCAGGGAGCGGGATATCCCCTTTTTAGGCCTTTGTCTCGGGCTCCAGTTGGCAGTTATTGAATTCGCAAGGAATCTCTGCAATCTGACCGGGGCTAATTCAACGGAGATGGATCCTGATACGCCCTACCCGGTGATTGATATCCTCCCGGAACAAAAAGAGATTACCGAAAAGGGCGGGACAATGAGACTCGGGGCCTACCCTGCTGCGCTCAGGGAGGGGACGGTTGTGCATTCTCTCTACCGCAGCAACGAGGTATCAGAAAGGCACAGACATCGGTATGAGGTAAACCCTGACTATCATCTGATTCTGCAGGAGAAGGGAATGGTTTTTTCCGGGATATCCCCGGACAGGAGGCTGGTAGAGTTTATTGAATTACCGCAATTAAAATTCTTTGCTGCCACGCAGGCCCACCCTGAACTCAAATCAAGGATGGAAAACCCCGCCCCGCTCTTCTATGGCTTTGTCAAGGCATGCCTGAGTTGAAACCTAAATCGGTGAACTGGTGAACAACTGGAAAAGGGTTTTCCTATGTCTCACGAAGAGGAAAAATAGTGGTTAATTATGTTCCTGCCAAGCTTATTGGCCCGTATGCCTAACTTTTTGCCGTGAATACCCAATACGGCAATACATATTCCCTTCGCGCCATTGGGCGGCAGCGCATAAGCTGTAAACCAGTCATATTTAAACTGGTCTGTTTTGTCGTTGATGGTTCCGGTTTTTGCCCCCAACTCCACGTTTTTGAACGCTTTTTTTCTCCTTAAACTCCGGAAAGTTTTCCTGCATGTGCCATTCACAACAGTATCCTTCATTAAGATTTTTAACTCGGAAGCCGTATTTTTGCTTATGGATCTGGTCATTTTTGCCGGCCTGTTCTGGTAGAGAATCTCGCCGTTTTCCTGCGAAATGTTTTTGACCAGCCAGGGTTTCATCATAACACCGTCATTTGCAACTGCAGAGGCCAATAGGGCTGCGTGAAGGGGAGATATGGTTGTGCTTTTGTTAAAGCCGGTAGCGATTTCCGCTAAACCGAAATCGTCATCCGGGACATGAACAAAACTCTCGGCCACAGGCAAATCAAAGGGGATCGATTGGTTAAACAAGAACCTCTCAGCCGAATCAGTCATGACTTTTTGACCCAAATTGTATATCCCCAATTTCCCAAAAACAGGGTTAATAGATGAGGCAAAGGCCCTTTTGAAGCTGATTTTGGATGTGTATTTTCCTCTCTTCTGTTTCAGTTGACGCTTGTAAAGCGTGTGCTTGCGACCATCAAAATAGACCGTCTTTTCGGGTGTAAAGCCTGCAAACTCAAAGGCTGCTGCCGCAGAGACAATCTTAAAAAGGCTGGCAGCAGGGAAATCCGCCTTAAGACAGAGATCTTCACCGTTTTGGTCTTTATCATAGCTAGCCATGGCAAGGATTCGTCCGTCATCGGGTCTCATTACCACCACAGCGGCCTGTAAGTTCTGCGAATTCTGAAGTAGATGAATAATATAATCCTGAAGGCTTGAATCTAAGGACGATTCCACGATAAGGGGCATGCCGCCCCGTTCCAGGACAAAACGTTCTGACAGGTTAGCAGGGTCCAGGTTCAAGCTCTGCGGATCAATGGGAACGGCCTTTTCAGCTTCCCTGCCGAGCAAAGGACTTGTCTGGTTTTCCGTTTTTGAAAGGCTGCCTCGGGCCTGGCTCATCTGCTCCGACATCCACGGAACACCAAAAAAGACCAAAAAAAGACCTATTAGGACAGATCCCAGAGCAAAAGCTACGAGAGATTTTTTCCTGAACAGACGTCTCCACAAAGAATGGATTTGAGGCGTTTTCTTGTGATCCCGCCAGCCCGAAGAATAGAGGTGCTTTGTGTCCATATTTATGCCTGAGAAATTGACTCCATTCCTCCCATATAGGGTTTGAGCGCTTCCGGGATGGCTACACTCCCGTCTCCCTGCAGATAGTTTTCGAGAATAGCGACCAAGGTTCGCCCCACAGCCAGCCCAGACCCGTTCAAGGTATGTACCAACTCTGTGCCTTTCCCGCCGCCTCTCTTGAATCTGATACCCGCTCTCCTGGCCTGAAAATCAGTGAAATTGCTGCATGAAGATATCTCACGATAAAGCCCCTGACCCGGTAGCCATACTTCAAGATCGTAGGTCTTTGCCGCGGAAAAACCGAGGTCTCCTGTACATAATGAAACCACCCGGTATGGAAGTTCAAGACGTCTAAGGATCTCTTCTGCATTTCGGGTCAGTTTTTCTAATTCATCATAGGATTCTTCCGGTTTCACAAACTTGACCATTTCTACCTTATTAAACTGATGCTGTCTGATAAGCCCGCGGGTGTCCTTTCCGTAGGACCCTGCCTCTGACCGGAAGCAGGGTGTATAAGCGACATAGGAGACCGGAAGATCTTTCTCTGCCAGTATTTCGTCCCGATGTATATTTGTTACCGGTACTTCTGCCGTGGGAATCATATAGAGATCCCATCCTTCGATCTTGAATAGATCCTCTTTGAATTTCGGCAACTGTCCAGTGCCGACCATGGAGGCCGCGTTTACCATGAAAGGGGGCAGAATCTCGGTGTAATCGTGCTCGTTAGTGTGAATGTCGAGCATAAAGCTGATGAGGGCCCTCTCCAATTTAGCGCCTGCACCCCGATAGAGCGCAAATCTCGAGCCCGCAAGCTTGGCAGCACATTCAAAATCCAGAATACCCAAATCCTCCCCGATCTCCCAGTGAGGGCGGGGGGGGAAATCGACGTCCCTGATCTCACCCCAGGTGCGAATAACCGGATTATCATTTTCGTCCTTTCCAACGGGCACAGATTCATCAGGGATGTTTGGAATAACCATGAGCAGGCTGTTGAGCTCTTCGAGAATTCCGGGGAGCGCTTTCTCTTTTTCCTTGATTTCTGAAGAGACCTCTTTCATCTCCGCGATTATATTTGAGGCATCTTCTCCCCTCTTTTTCATGGCGGCGATATCCTCGCTCACACTATTCCTCTGATGGCGAAGCCCTTCGAGAACGTTCAGCTTACCCCTTCTTTCTTGATCCAAAGTCTCGAATCGGGAAATATCCAGACCATACCCCCTGGTTTTTATCATCTCCTTGATATCCCCAAGATTGGATCTGGTAAATTTAAACTCAAGCATTGGGTTCTCCTTAAAAAGAATTGAAGTATTCTGAATTGAGGGATTGAGGAATTAACGTAATGATATCGTCTCGCAACCTCTATTACATGATAAGTTAAAAATGGTCAAACATTTTGAAATGGAAATTTGAAACTTGATGAATTCGTAAAAAATGGGAAAGCACCCGTTGTCGTCATTCCCGCGAAAGCGGGAATCCAGTAAAATCAATCCCGCCGCGGCGGGAGTGACGGCCTTGGAGACTTTTTACGAGACCATTAAACTTGAAACTGGGAAAAGCAGATGAATGGAGACACCTTAATCTAATTTCAAATTTCCAGTTTCGGCATCCAGTTTCCTATTCGAGAACTGTCCATTTTGGAAAAAGTGTAAACTTGTCAATGAAGGATGCCAATATTTTAAACCGCAATTTGGAATTGCAGGTTCCTGAAATCTGTGTTATTAAAACAGCACGCTGTTATCAGAACCACATGAAAGAAAACCCTGATGTTATGGTAAAATCAAAATCTCAAAGCTGGCCAAATGTTATCTGGGGCTTTTTCAGCACGGTTAAGCTGACCATTGTGCTCCTGATCATATTGGCTATAGTATCTATCCTGGGAACACTGGTTCCCCAGGAGCAGGGGGCCGCTGAATTTGCGAGACGTCTCAACCCGGCGATGCTCCAGATCTTTACCTCCCTTGACCTCTTTGACATGTACCATTCCATATGGTTCAGGGTCCTTATCGGGTGCCTGGCCATGAACCTCATTATCTGCTCTATCGACAGATTTCCAGCAACATGGAAACGCTTTAGTACCAGACCTGAACCCGACAGGACAAAACCATTTGACAATTTGCCTCCTGAGCAATCTTTTTTGGTCCAGGGAACGCTCGAAGAAACCGCAAACAGGGTAAACAAGTTACTTCAATCCCGATACAAAAAAATCAGGAAAAAGGAGGTTGACGCAAACCGCTTTTTTTATGGAGAAAAAGGAGGTTATTCCAACTTCGGGGTCTATCTCGTTCATCTGAGTGTGCTCCTTATCCTTGTCGGCTCTTTAGCGGGCTCTTTTTTTGGCTTTGATGCCTATGTTAACATCTTAGAGGGGGAGCAGATAGACACCGTTATGCTCAGGAAAACGATGAACCCTCTGAAACTGGAATTTACTGTACGTTGCGATAAATTCACTGTGGAGTTCTATGAAAACGGTGCCCCCAAGGAGTACCGCTCCGATCTCAGCTTTCTTGTAAAAGGGAAAGAAGTGGCTAAGGAAAGCCTCTTGGTCAACCACCCTGCAGAATTCATGGGGGTCACCTTTTATCAGGCAAGTTATGGAAGCGCGCCAGGGAAAACGGTTAGGGTGAAAGTATCCCGTAACACTGCTCAACCTACTGTCACCGACATGAAGGTTGAGGCCGGGAAATCCATTGCATTGCCCGGCGGCGAAGGGGCATTCAAGGTGATTGATGTGAGGGGAGACATTATGAAGATGGGCCCGGCAGTGCTGATCTCAGTCCAGTCCAATCAGGGTAAACCTGTTGATTTCTGGGTGTTCAAGCATGGAGAAATGGTTCTAAAAATGCTCCCTGAGCCGATGCTTAAATCTCCAAAATTTAACCCTTCCGCTTTTAAGCCTTACACCTTTTTCTTAGATGGCCTGGAAACCAAATATTATACCGGGCTTCAGGTAAACAGAGACCCCGGCGTGTCCATTGTCTGGATCGGATGTTTTTTGATGATTGCAGGTCTTTTTGTCACCTTTTTCCTGTCACATAATAGGATCTGGGTTCATCTGTTAAAGACGGATAAAGGGGTGAAAATAAGTGCGGCAGGCACGGCCAACAGAAACCCGGTAGGCCTTGAAAGGGAACTGGAACATCTGACAAGAGACCTCAAGGGTCTATTCGGTAAAAAGGGCTAAAACATATGCTTAATTCGATTATCTTCAGCTACACGACTTTTGTCTACTTTGCCGCATTCATGTTTTACCTCCTCGCCATGGTCATGAATCGCGAAATTCTTGCCCGTATCGGCACCGTTGCCTCTCTGATAGGACTCCTTGCCCAGACCGTGGCAATCATTCTCAGATGGGTGGAATCGTACACCCTGGGTGTTGGGCACGCGCCCTTTTCCAATCTCTATGAATCATTAGTCTTTTTTGCGTGGACCATAATGCTTCTATATATGATTGTTGAATGGAGAACCAAGAACAGGACCTTTGGAACCTTTGTTACTCCACTGGCATTTCTCGCCATGGCCTATGCCTCTTTCTCTCCAAATATCAGCAGCCACATCCAACCGCTCATACCTGCCCTCAAGAGCAACTGGCTGATCAGTCACGTAATTACCTGTTTTTTTGGGTACGCTGCTTTTGCTCTCTCCTTTGGTTTCAGCCTCATGTACCTGTTAAAGCGCTTAGATAATCAAAAGCGGAACAACATCTTCTTACAACTCATTCCCGGTCGAAGCATACTCGATGATCTGAATTATCAGATGATCGTCGTAGGCTTCCTTATGCTGACCCTCGGGATTATAACGGGATCTGTCTGGGCCCATTCAGCCTGGGGAACCTACTGGAGCTGGGACCCGAAAGAGACCTGGTCTCTCATTACCTGGCTGATATATGCCTCGGTGATCCATTCACGGATGGTGAGGGGCTGGAAGGGAAAGAAGATCGCTATCCTCTCTATCATCGGTTTTGCCTGTGTCCTTTTTACCTATTTTGGTGTCAACTATCTGGCCGGACTTCACAGTTATGCGAAGTAAGATGTGCGCTTGAAAAATCTCCAAAGCCATCACTCCCGCGAACGCGGGAGTCCAGTCACGCGGCGGGATTGATTTTCCTGGATTCCCGCGTTCGCGGAAATAACAAAAACGGGTCAGTTCTGACTTTTTACGAGTTTGTCAACGTTTACTCTTCGCGTTTCACGAATTTTCCCCTGCAATACCTGCCGAAAATGCATAAGGCGGACATAGACCCTACGGATTCAATGAGCTCCGGCAGGGATGTTTTCTGATTAACTCCGCCCTAATGATTTCGCTTTCCAGATTCCGGGGGATCATCGGGTATCATGGGCCTCTATCCTGGAGTTTTTTGCAAAGTCGGAAAAGATTTGGAAGTATCTCCTTCCTCCAACAAAATAGGTGTCGTTATGTCCGGCCCCAGGTATGGGGAAAAAATATTTAGAGGCATTAGCTGCCTCATACAGCATTTCTCCCATAGAAAATGGAACGATCTCATCGGTTTCACCATGGATAATGAGTTTGGGGACAGTGATCCCTTTGATTTTTATCAGGTTGTTGTAGTGGGGGGGCAGGAAAGGCGATAATAGCTGAAAAAGGAACATGTTTTTCGCCATGTCTTTGGTAGAGGTAAAAGCGCTCTCGATTATGAGTGATCTTACATCCCTTCTCGTGGCTATTTCCATTGCGACCGCAGCCCCGAGGGAACGCCCGAAGGGAATGATTCTGTCAGGCGGAATCTTCTTGCGATCTACGAGATAATCATAAGCCGCCAGGCCATCCTGATAGAGACCGGCCTCTGAAGGTCTCCCCTCGCTCCTGCCGTATCCCCTGTAGTCATATATGAAGACCTGGAGGCCATAATTCAACAGCAGTTTAACATTCTCAATACGATGGGAGATATTACCTGCATTCCCGTGACAAAAAAGGATAGTAGGTTCTTTACCCGGCAGGGGGAAAAACCATCCATGCAGTTTTGTCCCGTCTAGGGCTTCAAAGGATACATCCTCATAGTTCAAGCCCCCATTCTCTGGTGTAGATTCAAGGGAACGATCAGGATGAAAGACAAAGAAATTCTCGATTTTCGGATAAAAAAAATAAAAGGAGGCCGCCAGGAGGAAAGTTAATAGGATTAACCATGTCCAGTTAATGGGCATAATAAAGATCCGTAATTTTTTACGAGGACTTCGAGTCTTCAATTTTGTCCTTGTCCCTAACCCTGAATCCCGCTTTCAGCGGGAAACCTGTGAACCCTTACATCAAAAATTTCCTGTTTTTACAGACGGAAACAGGGATCTGTCCGTATGGGGAATAAACTTGGCCGCACTGAAAAGATTCATAAACTCCTGGTTTACGTTGAGCTCGAGATATGTAATCTGATCCCTTATTTGAAAGAGTTCGTCTTTGGCATCAGCTCTCAGGAGCGCCATACCTGCCCCATTAAGAGACGTATTTCCTAAGGAAACGTAAGTTTCAAGCGGGAGGTCGGGGATCATCCCGATGGTAATGGCGGATTGCGGGTTTATATAAGGCCCGAAAGTTCCGGCAACGTAAAATCTGCTGATTTCCTTAAGGGAAATATTTACTGTATTGGCAATGGTTGTCAGTATGGTGTACATGGCGGCCTTGGAACGTATGAGCCCGTCTATATCGGTCTGGCTGAGTGTAAGGGCCTGACCGGTCGCGGAATCTTCAGGAGGAACCACGATCAGATGACTTATCCCATCCATATCCACAAGGCGGTCCCCGCACCTCTCCGCCACAAATTTTCCCCGCAGATCAATCATCCCGGCCAAAAAGAGCTGTGCCGCAAGATCAATGAGTCCCGAGCCACAGATCCCCACAGGTTTTTGTCCCTGTGGCGCTTCAATAGACCCGTCATCTTTAATAATCCTTATCTCGAACTCACTATTAGCCGGGTCAATGAGCACGTGATCGATAACTCCCGGGCCCGCCATCATACCCATGCTCGCAACACCGCCCTCCAGGGCAGGTCCTGCGGCCCCGGCGCATGCCATGAGCCAGTCTCTGTTTCCGATAACCACCTCGGCATTGGTTCCCACATCCACCAGGAAAGCTGTCTCTCTCTGATGGGTCATCCCGGAGGCCAATATTCCTGCTATAAGGTCGCCTCCGAAATAGCTGCCCACGTTTGGAGAAATCAGAATCGGGGCCCCTGGATTGATTTTAATCCCCAGGTCTCGAGATTTCAACAGTCCCGGACTGTTGACCACGGGGATGTAAGGCTCCCGGCAGATCCAGTAGGGATCCAGCCCCAGAAAAAGATGGGTCATTGTGGTGTTTCCGGCCACGGACATGCCCACAATGTATTCTGAGCCGATACCATTTTTCTCTGCTAATTTGCTGATCTCTTCATTGAGTCTTCCGATCAAAATGCCCTGTAGTTTTATAAGCCCCCCATCCTGAGCAGCGAAATGGATTCGGGTAAGGATGTCCGCGCCGATCTCAATCTGGGGATTATGAAATGAGGTCTCATCCATGATTCGCCCGGTTTCAAGGTCCATGAGCCGGAGAACAAGGGTTGAACTCCCCAAATCAAGAGCAAGGCCATAGATACCATTCCCCCCCTGCGCGCTAAAAACATCAATGAGATGCCAACAGTTATGCTCCTGAAAAAGAGCCGCAGATACTTCATAATCGTACTTCCGGAGAGAGGGGGTCAATCCTTTGATTAGCGCGAAATCCACACTCACCTCTTCATCCCCAAGGCCTTTTTTGATTCCCTTGACCAGGCGGTCCACATCAGCGGTATTATCCTTTAGACTCGGGGGAGTGAGCCGGGGCGAAATCCTCTTTATCCAGGCACCATTTTCCATATTGTTTCCAAATTCCATCCGCTTTTATAAAGGAAATGGTTTTTTTGTGTTAAGGTAAAATCAATATTGAAGCTATCTGTTCTATACTCTTCAATTAGATTAAGGCAAATTGAGAAAAAACATCTCCTATTCGGACATTGATGGCATAACCAGCGGGTCGAGCGGACGGGGTTTACTTTGGTGTTTCTTTGCAACGTCCTCAAGCCCACCGCTCACCCTAAACCTTAAACATAATATTTGTATGCTTTCCATACTTCTCCGTCAAGGGCTATTGGTTTTTGATAATGATGGCAAGGCTATTTTCTATGCTTACAGAAAAAAGTCTTGACTATTTTCCAGAGTCATATAAAATGGCCCCATGGAAATTCGGAATATCATAGATCAGTGGGCGCTGGATCAAAACTTCCTGCATGGCAGGATGTCATTTATTTGCGGACCTCGCCAAATAGGAAAAACGACCCTTGTCAGACGTCATCTTGAACAGGCCGGACAGATAGGCAACTATCATAATTGGGATAGCCTTACTCTCAGACAACAGTTCGCATCCAACCCACTGTTTTTTATTGAAAATATATCAAGGCCACTCGTGTCCGGCACTCACCTGTCTGTAGAGGATCGTGAGTGGGTTGTATTGGATGAAATTCATAAGTATCCGCAATGGAAGAATATTCTCAAGGGCTACTATGATGAATGGGGCGCGTCTATCGAGTTTGTCATCACTGGGAGCGCTCGCCTTGATTATTTTCGAAGATCCGGCGATAGTCTTGTAGGTAGATATTTTCTCTTCAAGATGAATCCATTACATCCCAATGATCTGACAGGAGTTGTATTGGATCGCGATTCGGCCTGGATCCCCACCTCTTTGAAAATTGCTTTCGATGAACCTGATGAGATCTTTTCGGATGCAACCGATCATCTGTATAACCTTACCGGATTCCCGGAACCGGTATCTGTGGGTACAAAAGAATTTTACGAGAGATGGAAAAACAACCACATCTCCTTGGTTACAACTGAGGATGTGCGGGATCTTTCCAAAATAGAGAATATTCAGAAACTCCAGACACTTGTTTTTCTGCTGCCTGAACGCGTTGGTTCTCCGCTCAGTCTAAACAATCTCAAGAATATTCTGGGATGTGCGCATGCGTCTGTTCAGAACTGGCTGGAGGTTTTGAAAAAGGTATATATCCTATTTGACGTTGCGCCGTATTCAGCCCGTTTGGCCAGGTCCGTCCGCAAGGAACGTAAGTATTTTTTCTGGGACTGGGGGCTGCTGGAGAATTCAGGTAAGAGGTTTGAAAATTTTACGGCAGTTCAATTAAAGAGGGCAGTTTCAGCCTGGACCGAATGGGGAAAAGGAGATTTCAGCCTCTTGTACGTCCGGACAAAAGACGGGCGGGAGGTCGATTTTGTTATAACCGAAAGGGAAAGGCCACTGATTCTTATCGAATGCAAAAGGAGCGATAAAACACTTTCACCCAATTTAAGGTATTTCAAAGATCGTCTACAGGTTCAGATGGCGTTTCAGGTAATTGAAACGCCGGGCTATCTCAAACAGGTGGATAGGGGCATTTTTGTTCTCGGTTTGGATCGCTTATTGAGTATCTTACCTTAGGAATGTAGCTTAAACTTAACTGCACAGGTCTGAAAATTTCAGAAAAAACCTAAGGTCACGATGCTGGACTAACGGAAGGGGATCGGACTATATCAGCAAATACAAGATATCTACGTACAGCGTGCATCATCATATGCATTGCGCTTTGTATTTCGTGCATCGGATGCGGCGCCAGGGTCACGTCATTTAAGCTGATAACCTGCTGACTTAACAAAAATTGTTTGCTTATTCGATTTTCTATAAATTCGAAGCACGAAATCCGAAACAAATACGAATAACCAAAATCCAAAATTCTAAACGTGATGAGCCCCGCAGATGCTGGGTAAATATTTGGAATGTTTTGGTCATTTGATATTCGAAATTAGATATTGTTTCGAGTTTCGATATTCGAATTTCGGATTTTGAGGTCCCCAGAAACTCCTAATACTAACGATTTATCAGCGACTTTGACGTTTCCTGGATGCGGCGCTAATCGTCTTGAGCAAGATTACGATTATGATTAAGATTATGAAACAGGGAAGTTATTTCGTTCAGGTACCAATTACTCTCCAATAATCTTCACAAGGACCCGCTTTCTTCGTCGCCCGTCGAACTCGCCATAAAAGATCTGCTCCCAGGTCCCGAAATCCAGTTTCCCATCTGTCACCGCAACTACTACCTCTCTCCCCATAATCTGTCTCTTCATATGGGCGTCGGCATTATCCTCTCCAACATTATGTCTGTACTGTGAAACAGGTTCATGCGGGGCCAGCTTTTCCAGCCACAAGTCATAATCATGATGAAGCCCTGACTCATCGTCGTTGATAAAGACCGATGCCGTTATATGCATGGCATTTACAAGGATCAGGCCCTCTTTGATTTTGCTTTCCCTGAGGCATTCATCCACCTCGGGTGTGATGTTTATAAAGGCCCTTCTTGAAGGCACCTGGAACCACAACTCTTTTCTATAGCTTTTCATGATCTCTATCCTTTCTAATTTCGCTCGTTAAGAAGCCTTTTTATGGCCCTTGCATGTTTTTCCGCCGCTCCCTGATTTTTGAGCACTGCTTCCCGGGCCCGGTCACCATAGGCCTTTGATTCTTCCGGGTGCCGGAGCAGATAGAGGATTTTCTTCCCTAACTCCACAGGTGTGGAAACCGGTATGCTGGCTTCTGCCCTTTCCAACAGATCTTTTGCATCCAAGAAATCCTCCATGGAAGGACCATAGAGCACTGTCTTCCCCCATACTGCCGGTTCCAGGGGATTTTGTCCTCCCAATGGTACCAGGCTGGCGCCGCAAAACACGATAGTTCCAACGCTGTAAACCTTGAACAGCTCACCAAAGGTATTGATTATGATGACCTTTTCTGTCCGTTCTTCTTTGCCCTCACCGATTTCTGTCCTCAATTGATATTCCAGGCCCCGGCCGTTGATCAACGCACCGATTTCGGAGGTCCTGTCGATATGCCTCGGTACAATAATAAGGATAGTGTCAGGAAACTCCTCGAGCGCCTTAATATAGGCATCTAAGATCATTTCCTCTTCACCCCGGCGGGTGCTACCCGCAACAATAATCATCCCGGAGGCATAGAGGTTCAAGGTCTGCCGCATTTTCATCTCTATACCCGGATCAGGGGCTGTGGCAAAAAGATCATATTTGGCGTTTCCATTTATTTCAATCTTGAGCGGGTCCGCGCCCATAGATCTTATACGGGCTGCGTCTTCTTCAAGTATCATACTGAAAAGATCGAGATTCTTGAGGACCTCCTTAAAAAAGGGGCGCAGTTTAAGATATCCACCGATCGACCTTATAGAAATCCTGCCATTTATAAGGGCCGTCTTTATCCCCATACGCCGGGCCTCGAAAAGCCAGGCAGGCCAGATCTCGGTTTCAAGGAAGATCATTGCATCGGGTCTCAAAAGGAAAAGAGCCTTTCGAACAGATCCCACAAAGTCGATGGGTGCGTAAACCACCAGGATCTCCTCTCCAAACGTTTCCCGTGCCAGGTTGCGCCCATGTTCGGTCGTGGAGGAAATAATGATGGAGCAGCCCGGTATGATATGTCTGAGCGCCCCTATGATCGATCCAGCCACCTTGACCTCACCGAGGGAAACAGCGTGAATCCAGATTCTCGGGCGCCCGGTAAGTCGTTTAACTGCTCCAAAAGGAATAAACCCGAGACGTTCCCTGAGATGGTGGCGGTATCTTCCTGTTATACTTGTATAAAGCAGGAAAAACGGGAATAAAAGAAGGAACAGCCCGCTGGTGAAAACCATATAGATCCAGTAAAGTATGCTCATGTATTTGTCTTATCCCCTCGTTCCGGTTACTGAGAGATTAAAACATGATAGGGGTTGCCGTCAACTTTTTCAGTGACTCCCGATATGGAATTTGTTATCATTCTAATGTTATCTGGTGGCGGTTCAACCATCCAACAAACTCCGGAGAAAACCCGAAATGAGCTTTGAAAAAAATATTCTATGCATAGGCGCAGGCTACGTCGGGGGTCCCACCATGGCGATGATTGCCCATAAATGCCCGCAGTACAGGGTGACCGTCGTGGATATCGACCCCGAGCGCATTGCCCAGTGGAACTCGGATGACCTTCCCATTTATGAGCCCGGGCTTGTGGAGATAGTCAAAGCGGCAAGGGGCAGGAACCTCTTCTTCAGCACAGAAGTTGAAGAAGGCATAAAGGAGTCTGAAATTATCTTCGTGAGCGTAAACACCCCTACCAAGACATTCGGTGCCGGAGCGGGTATGGCCGCTGACTTGCAATACTGGGACAAGACCGCGAGACAGATACGGAAACACTCGGAATCAAATAAGATAATTGTGGAGAAAAGCACATTGCCGGTAAAGACTGCTCAGGCCATGGAAAGAATCCTCACATCTGCGGACAACGGCATCCGGTTTGATGTCCTCTCAAATCCTGAGTTTTTGGCTGAAGGCACCGCCATAAAAGACCTGGAAGATCCTGATCGGGTCCTCATTGGGTCAACGCAGACTCGAGAAGGTCTGAAGGCAAGGGATGTCTTAGTTGAAATATATTCCAACTGGATACGCGCAGAACGGATAATTACCTCAAATATCTGGAGCAGCGAGCTTTCCAAGCTGGTTGCAAACGCCTTCCTGGCCCAGAGGATCTCTTCAATAAATTCCATCTCTGCCCTTTGTGAAAAGGCCGATGCGGACGTTGAAGAGGTCGCACGCGCCGTGGGCATGGACAGTCGTGTGGGAAGCAGGTTTCTAAGCGCCAGTGTCGGTTTTGGAGGGTCATGCTTCAAGAAAGACATCCTGAATCTCGTCTATCTCTGCCGATACTACGATCTCAAAGAAGTGGCCGATTACTGGGAGGGTGTGGTCAAAATTAATGATTACCAGAAAGAACGCTTCATCCTGAACATGCTTAACATTATGTTCAACACCTTGGCCAACAAAAGGATCTGCCTCTTCGGGTTTGCCTTTAAGGCTGACACCGGAGACACCAGAGAGAGTCCGGCTATTTTTGTCGCAAAGAGACTGATCGAAGAAAAGGCGAAAGTGGTAATCACCGACCCAAAGGCCTTGAAAAATGCAATGAAAGATCTGCGAGACGTGGCCGGGGAGATATCCTATGTTGAAGATCCTTATGAGGCATCTGCGGGCTGCAGCGCGATTGCCGTCATGACCGAATGGAAGATATATGGGGATCTTGATTATAAGAAAATATACCGGTCAATGGCTAAACCGGCCTTCATCTTTGACGGCAGAAACATCCTCGACCACGAGAAACTGTTTAAGATCGGCTTTAATGTCTTTCCGATCGGCAAACCCGGCCTGACGCATTTTTAAGAAAGAGGAACAATATAATGATACACGATCAAAAACGCATTCTAATCACCGGCGGCGCGGGGTTTTTAGGGTCCCATCTCTGTGATCGCCTAACAGAAGATGGCCATGATGTCTTATGCTTAGATAATTTTTTTACCGGCGCCAAAAAGAATATCAGTCATCTCATTGGCAAACCCAATTTTGAACTGATACGTCACGACCTTGTTCATCCCATATTCCTTGAAGTGGATGAGATATATAACCTGGCCTGTCCCGCATCACCCATACACTACCAGTATAACCCGGTCAAGACAGTGAAGACCAGTGTTATGGGGGCTATCAACATGTTGGGCGTTGCCAAAAGGGTAGGGGCTAAGATCCTCCAGGCTTCAACCAGCGAGGTCTACGGCAACCCGACAGTACATCCCCAGAATGAAGATTATTGGGGCAATGTCAATACCATCGGTCCCAGGTCCTGCTATGATGAGGGAAAGCGCTGTGCCGAGACCCTCTTTTTTGATTATCACCGCGAGAACAACGTCAATATCAGGGTGGTCAGGATCTTCAACACCTATGGCCCCAGGATGCACCCGAATGACGGTCGGGTAGTAAGCAACTTTATCGTCCAGGCTTTGACAAACCAGGATATAACGGTCTACGGGGACGGTTTCCAGACCCGTTCTTTCTGTTATGTGGATGACTTGATTGAAGGTCTGATCCGGATGATGATCGGGCCGGACGACTTCGTAGGTCCGGTAAACCTCGGGAACCCGACTGAATTCACCATCCTCGATCTCGCAGAGAAGACCATCAGATTGACCGGGAGCAAATCCAACATCATCTTCAAGCCCCTTCCCCAGGATGATCCCCTTCAGCGACGACCGGATATCAGCTTGGCCAAAGAAAGGCTTCAGTGGGAGCCTGTGATAGATGTCGAAAAAGGCCTAAAAAAGACCATTGAATATTTCCGGAGTATCCTGGAGAAAAAATAGCTCCGTTTTTTTGAAATCAAGTCAATCCATGCCTGGCCCGCGGAACGCGGGGTAATCCTGCCTGAAGTTTTTGCCATTTCTTCAGGAGAGGAGAGTAACTGCATCCTCCTTGCAATAAGTTCTGGACTGAAAAGGACCGATATTTTTTTTGACAGAATTAACAGGATTAACGGGATTTTGTTTCGGTTTTGTTCTCTGTACTGACCATGGGTATCCTGTTCAGGGACACATGTTTTCCCTGTCAAAACAAGGCAAGATGAATCTTTGCGGCTTTATCGATCTGTTCGATCTGATTTTCATCCAATGTGCCGATGAGTTTCACTAACCTGCCTTTATCCACTGTTCGAATCTGATCGGCCTTGATCTTGGAGTTCTTTGGAAGATTTGCTTCGCCTTTGGCCAGAAATACTTCAAAGGGGTATATCTTCCGAAGATTCTTCGAAGTGATGGGCAGAACTGTAACCGTGCCGGAGAACTCGTTATTCTTGTCATTTGAAATAACCACTACCGGCCTTGTTTTTGATATTTCATGGCCTATGACAGGATCAAGCGTAGCAAGGTAACATCCCCCTCTCCTAATATTCATCCCAGCCCTCCAGATCAGCAGTTTCAAACTCCTTCGAGACTGCGAGAGCCTCCTGTCTGGTCGCCCGGTAGCCTTCTTCCAAGTCCTTTTCTAACTTCTCTCTCTGTCTTCGTTCTATCCGTTCCACGATGGCTTTTGCTATAAAATGGCTGCGCTTTCTGGGTTCGGTCATACTGTTCAGGGATTCGGCGACCTCTTTTGGAAGCGTAATGTTTAATCTAACAATATTTGTACTCATTAAATAGCCTCCTTTCATGAGTTTTGCTATACACAATATAATACACATAACAATCCCTAAGTCAAGGAGATATTGATCACCTTATCACTCCTTCCGGACGGACGTAGGCCTCAAATTGCCTTTTCACTGTTTACGCGAAGGTCAAATGTAGTTGCGGGCATATCTTCTTACGGGATGGCCGTCCAAGACGTGAAACTGTCTGATCTTTTTCAAGGTAACAGGAGAAAAGGTCCCGATGGGGAGGTAGATAATCTTTTTGCCTAAACGGGCCGCCATGCTCCGGCACCACCCCGATGGAGGTGTAGCTGCCACATAGACCACATGTTTCTCAAGACTGTAGTCGAGGGCGGCCATGAGGAGTTTTTCAGGTTTGTTCCTGGCAAATCCAAAAAACGGGTCTCTCCAGATATCATAGACCCGCAGGGGCGGGTAGGTCAGCATGAAGCCCCCGTACTGGCACCTGGAAATCCCCGGACCGTCCATGACCTCACCTGCGGGGGTGCTGTAAAAAGACATATCCGATTCCTGGTTATGCTCACCGAGCCAGGTCACGCACCATGGAAAATCCTCCCCGCCGTCCCTGTTCGGAAGATCAGGATCAAAGATGACCACCACAGAACCCACCTTTCCCTTCAAGGGCCGCTCTGCTCTTACATAGATTGTCCCGCTGCCCCATTCCCTGATGGTCTCCCTGATGTCCAGACCGTCAAGGATGGAGCAGGTAAAGGGCTCGATCCGCATGTTTTCCTCGGTCTTTATCTCAAGGGCCTTCTTTCTCAGATAATGACCATACCCTTCAATGGCAATGTCCTCGGGCGGATAAGAACAGATAGAAAATCCCTTGAAATCTTTCCGCCACTCGTCCGGATGACCATCCCTTTTCTTTTTCTTGACCGGAACAGGCACTAAGCGTCTGCGAAGTGTTTTTAACTGCCTATGAAACCTGATTCTCTTGTTGTCTAAGAAGAGATCTTCTCCTTTTAATCGAAGCACGGGGATGCCGGGCTCTTCAGTCTGCCAGGGATAATCACCGCCCTTTTCCCAAACTTCATAGGCAAAATTATCGTCAACTGCGCCCCTGGCCGCAACAATGAGCTGGTAAAAGCTGGGTACGAGATTCCCCGTGAGAAAGGCATAGTTCCTGGCAAATCTGTTTAATATTCGGACCTGGCCATGAGAAAGCTCTTCTTTGCTCTTCTTCCAGTGCCTTTTTTTTGCAATATCAATCAATTGAGAGTTGATCTTGAGCCTGTCCAACTCCTCAAGCCCCGACCTGCCACCCTCATAGGCCGCTGCGAGAAATGGCATTTCGCCCATGATCTCCCTGCTCGAGTCCCTGTGGAGGTGGGCCAGTCCGATCCCCTTCCTCGACCTCCGGCCAATGACGTGGGTCTGAGGTTCATCGAGCATGTCCAATATCCCGCGAGTATGAGACAACCCACCCACAAAAAGGATCCTTTTACCTGTTTTGCTGAGTTGTTGAAGATGATAGGCCATGGTCTTCTCCCTAAGGGTATCCTCGGGGGAAGGAGCATGATCACGTCCCATTCTTATACGGGCCTGGCAGTAGACAAGATGGCCTATCCTTGTTATTGCGTAGGGGTCCGGCATGGGCGAAAAATCAGGAGGATATCCTTCTGTGTCCCGGTCAATAAAATGTAGGGGGATATGCTCTGAAAGTCCTAATCGAATTGCCTCTATTTGACCGTCAGTTGGCTCTAAGAGAAGATAGGTAAAGGCCCCATCCTGTTCCTCGTAGTGGACCACAGAGAGGAGGGGGAGTCTCTTGACACCATCAATAATCTTCTCCCTTAATGTATCCGGATACTCCACAGCCACATGATCCGGCTTGAACTCTTGAAATTCCCTTCTTACCTCCAGGGCGAATTCCACCCAGTTGTGCAGGATAGGAACCATCCGGATATTGTTCCACTCGATCTTAGTCTTCCCGTTCAATTCCATCCACCAATCCCGTGAAATATTCAGACGCAGGCGCAT
>JACNJD010000040.1 GCA_014382715.1 Candidatus Desulfacyla euxinica
TCATAATAGGAAAAACGCCTAAATATGGGTCTTCCGTGGGGGCAGTTCGTGGGTAAGTCCATCTCCCCTAACTCGCTTAAGAGCCTGGTCATTTCTTCATGGCTCAAGCGCTGTCCGGCCCGGATAGCGCCGTGACAGGCCATTAAAGTTATGGCCTTATCTAATAGAACATCTTCATCAGGGGTTCCCTCCTCGAATTCCATTACAAACTCGGATATAAAGGAATTCCAGTCCACATTATTTAACAGGGCCGGAATTGCCCTCAACAAAAAGGTATTGCCCCCGAAATGGTCAAGTTCAAGCCCGAAATCACGCAACCTGGCCCCTTTCCCCAAGACCACCCTTTTCTCTTTTGTGGAAAGCTCTAACTCGTGCGGGATCAGCAGGCCCTGGATTTCAACTCGCGAAGCAGACAGGGATTTTTTCAGGTTTTCGTATACGACCCTTTCATGGGCAGCATGCTGGTCGACAATCAAGAGCCCGTCTTCCACCTGACATAGAATATATGTGTTCCCCAACTGCCCGATGATTTGTGGCCCAGACCGTATCATGGGCTGCTCAAGGGCCACTCTCTTGGGCGGAACGGTCTGAGTCGGAGGGTCTCTCCTTTCAGATCCAGGAGAATATTCCCATGGGGGCTCGGAAATAGATGAATCGGAGATGGAAGATAAGAAGTTTTTCCGCGCTGGAACCGTTTCGCCACCAATAAATCCCTGCCCCGAAAAGGGCTGAGGCGAACGGGCTAATCTGTTTTCAATAGCAGCAACTATGGCCTGAAAAACCTTGCGAGAATTACGAAATCGGATTTCCTGTTTGGTTGGATGGACATTGACATCGATTTCCAGGGGATCGATTTCAATAAAAAGGGCAACCTGAGGATAGCGCCCCTTCATCAGCCGCTTGCCGTAACCGTCCATAATCGCTTTTGTAATGAACCGGTCCCGTATATTTCTGCCATTTACATAAACAAATAGCCGATCTCCCCTGCTCCTTGCAAAATCTGGGGGCGCTGCATAAACCTTAATTGAAAGATCCCCATATCTTTCTTCCCCCTCAATAATTGCTTCACTCACCTTTCGACCCATCAGCCCGGAGAGTCGAGACAGGGTGTTGCCTGATACCGGCAGATTTAAGATCTTCTTTGCGCCATCCTCCAATCTAAAGCCTATCTCCGGAAACGGCATTGCGGCTCGGGATATTACATCTACAATATGATCTGTTTCAGTTCGGGCGGCGCGAAGGAACTTTCGTCTTGCCGGGATATTAAAAAAAAGGTCCTTTATCTCAATAATTGTACCTGCAGGGGCCCCTGCTTCCTCAATTGCCAACAATTTTCCGCCCGAGATCTTGAGCCTGTGTCCGGTCAACTGGCCTTGAGGAAGGGATGTGATCTGCATGCGGGAAACAGCAGCCATGCTCGGGAGGGCTTCCCCCCGAAAGCCGAGAGATTTCACATTCAAAAGGTCGGATACGGTTTCTATCTTGCTCGTCGCATGCCTTTCCACACACAACAGGAGATCATCCTTAGACATGCCAATACCGTTGTCAGTAACCTTGATCAGTCTTTTCCCCCCGTTTTCAATCCTGACAATAATACGATCCGCACCCGCATCAATGCTGTTATCAGTCAATTCCCTCACAACAGAGGCAGGTCGGTCCACCACTTCTCCGGCTGCAATCTGGGAGGCCAGCTTCTCTGGAAGAATTCTAATAGTGTTCATAGGTACTTTAGAAGAATTAAGGGATTCCGAATTTAGGAATTTAGGGATTGAAGCATCTTATTGATTTTAATTCCAAATGGTCTCGCAAAAAGTCGAAGTCTTCAGGATTGGGAACAACGCCCTTAGACCTGACTATTCACAATAATTCGCAATTCCTGAATCCCTGAATTCGCAATTGCGCGTAAAAAAGATTCTTACGGGCGTATCATAAATAGAGCAGGTCTTCACCCACATCGAATCGTCGAACAGGCCGGGGTACCCGGCGAAGTCTGGGGAATGCGCTTTTCTTTTTTGCGAGAAGCAAATTCCGTCTGCCCATCGGGTCGTGAAGAAGACAGGGGGATGATTCGGGATGTTTCAGAAAATCGTTGGCCAAACTCTGTGAAAGGTCGAACATAAGGGCAAGATATCCATGGAAATGCCGCCAACGAACCGAATTGCCTCCAAAAAAGAGATCATGGGTGGTATGAAGGCGATCCGAAAACTTGACAGTCTGGGAAAAAAAACCTTTTTTTGCCTTAAATCCTTTTTTTCTTCTTCCCGCAACAAGCTTCAGGAGATCATCGCATATGCGATGGTCCATATCGAGCACGCCCCTCGCTATTCTTGTGTAATCCGGTCCGATCAAATAGTCAGACTTGATC
Organism: Candidatus Desulfacyla euxinica; assembly: GCA_014382715.1. Lineage (GTDB taxonomy): Bacteria > Desulfobacterota > DSM-4660 > Desulfatiglandales > Desulfatiglandaceae > Desulfacyla > Desulfacyla euxinica. The sequence continues at coordinate 2,366 of JACNJD010000040.1, forward strand.
TCCCAGAACAGGTGCCCCATCTTTCCCCTTCCCGGGTATGCACTCAATAAATTCGGTATAAAGAAATTGTGGGCCACCACATCGGCAGCCAAATGAGAAAGAAAGCCTAAGGCATATGCCGTCTCACGCTCATCAACTGCCCGGCTCAGGAATTTATAACCACCCTCCCAGGCATGCGGATTTTTTGACCGCTTTCTTTTCCCCTTTCCGATAAAAAAATCGGCGGACAGGGATCCGTACATGTATTCAATGGGGAATGAGGTGATCACCCGTGCGATGGCAGGGAGTAAAAGACTGGCAGAATCAAGTGAACTTAGGGCAATGGCGGTATGAACACCGGGCCCCCAGGCAAAAGCGTTTTCAGCGTCTAAGAATTGTATTATTGCATAAACAACTAAAAATACGACAAATTTTAAAAGTAGCATTTTAAACTATAATATCCCTGCCCCGGATAAACCGGAGCTATAATTTGTTAATTAATTACGATAGTTAGCACTTACTCCCTCTCTGGGAGGCTCAACTGTTAAACAGCATTTGATGGTGTAGTGTCCATCCATAAATGAGATAGTTTTAGCAAGATCAAGAAAGACGAAAATTTTAACCACAGGAATACATTAGGGTATTTCGAGGATTAAAATTTGAGTCTGACGCTGAGATTGCGGAAAATAGCCATTTATAGATCGACACTAATGTAGCACAATACCCTCTTCACCATCAATACTTTAATTTTGATGAATTCGTAAAAAGCCACTCACTTGTTTTTGTCATTCCCGCGAAGTTTGTTCTCGACTCCGATCGGAGAGCAGGAATCCAGGGAAATCAGTCACTTCTGGGCTCCCGCGTTCGCGGGAGTGACGGCCTTAGAGATTTTTTACGAGACCGGTAAGCTACTCTTCCGTTCTTATGAAGAATGCCGATAATTTGACTAATTCTAAGCAGTCTTTTTCATTAAACAACCTTCCCCCTTGATTTTTCTTCTATCTTTGATAAAGTCGTCAATGATAAACCTAACCCGGATAAACCGGAATTACGTCCCGCGGACCGCGGGATTAGGGATAGAGGAATTGGGGAATTAAGATCAATCTTTTTATCCCCGATAGCGGGATCTTCGACCAGTATCGAGCATCCAGCATCCAGTATCCAGAATCGCGAAGCTTCGTTAGCTTAGTGGGAAAAATGGAAAAAAAGGATTGGCAAAAAAGGGGCACGGGTCATCGTGAAAGGCTGCGACAGAGATTCCTGACAGGTGGCCTTGAAAGATTCAGTGATGAAGAGGTGATTGAATTCCTCCTCACCCTCGGGACACCGAGGGGAGATCAGAAACTTCCTGCACGTGAAGCCCTGAAGGAATTCGGAAATCTCTCGGGTGTTTTATCGGCACCCCCGGAAAAGCTGATTAGAATAAAGGGGATCGGACCCAAGAACGCCCTTTATCTGGGTCTCGTCCACCAGGTCGCAGGCAGATATCTTAAGGATAGAATTTCAGGAGAGATGTTTTTTGGCTCTTCTCAGGCTGTATTCGACTATCTTTTTCATTCCATGCGTGACTTGAAAAAAGAGGTATTCAAAGTTCTCTTTCTTTCACGCAAAAACGAACTTATTGCCGATCATGATCTTTTCCATGGAAGTCTCACCGGAAGCGCCGTTTATC
>JACNJD010000038.1 GCA_014382715.1 Candidatus Desulfacyla euxinica
GAACCAACTGTATCCGAGATGCGCCCAGTTTTTATACATGGTACTATGCTCCCAGTACCCGGATTCCTTAGCTGCAGCACCACAACCGGCCAAAAAGAGTCCAATCAAAAGCAATATTCCTATTTTCTTCATCTTTTCTACCTCCTTAAGCGTTTTCCCGCCCCTGGCGGATTTACAAAAAATTCCCCCATACATTTATTCCGGACAACTTGAGAGTAAACTACAGTTTGAGCAGACAAGAACTTCCCCGCTACAAACGGGATAAATAGGCATTTCAATCTGCTTTAAATCCTAAAACTTAATGGTCAAGGCTAAACCCGCCGGCCCCTTCTTCGAAGTCAGAAGATGGATATCAAGCCGGTCTATAAGCCCTTTTCGAAAATCGTCCCGCACCTTCCTGTTCCACTTGTGGGTCACATTCACAGCGCTGTAGATATTTCCTGAGTACCATCCTACTTCAAAAAACGCCAGGATGCCACCCAAAACATTGTGTCCCTGATTAAACGATTCTATTGTAGCCCAAATAAAAAGCCCGTTCAAGAGAAATGCTACAACAGCGTCTTTGTACCTTGACACATAAGCGTGCCCCAGGCCGGGGATAATGCCCGCCATGATACCGGCATATACCGGGTCTTTGTATGGGAGCAATTCCCCTTTGAGACTCTCTGCGGAAAGAGATTTAGCACTATCATAAAGCAGGCTCCCCTTTTGCACCTTTTTGAAATCTTCAGATGCCTCCCGCCATTTACTCTCCTTCATCCTGGTCCATCCAAGCCGGTAGCGGGCAGCATTTTCCAGCTGCCTGTAGGGATATCGCTCCAATACCTGCCCAAAGTAGTATCTCGCCTCGTCTGATACTCCCTGCTCATAATAGGACTCACCGATCAAAAAGAGTGCTTTTCCGGCAAAGAGGCTGTCAGGGTCATCCCCGACAGTCCGCAGAAAAACCTTTCTCGCATCTTTATATCGGCCACCCTTGAGATAACAGACTCCTATCAAATGACGAGCCTGCGAGACTCGCCTATCTTTCGGGAAAAAATATATAAATCGCTCGAACTCGTTGATTGCCCGGCCATATTCACTCTTTTCCATATAGGATTGTGCGAAATCAAACTGCTCATCACTATCGATTATTAACTGCCCGGGGAGAGCAGAAGATACACACAGGAAAAGGATACCCAAGCCTGCGATCACGCAAGATAAGACCTTAATCCTGATCTTGCCCATCTTTAGAATACCACCAAAAATCATTATTCTTAACCGGATCAAGGATCTTGAGCCCCCCATTATCCCTCACAAGGGGAGAAGCATCCCCTTCGTCTCCTTCGTGAATCAGACGATCAACGGTCATAGCCCACCCCACAAAAAAACCGTGCTTCTTAAAAGCCTGTGCGCTGTAGGATGAGCAAGTGGGACTGCTCGGACACCTGTCTCCGTCCACCGCTGAAATGTGTTCTGAAAAGAATGAGGCAAACCAGGCGCCGATGTTAAAGTCAGAGTCACTCTTGTCGGCCGGTTGATCCGTTTTGATCTCATCCATTCCGGTTCCGAAGTTCTCACCGCATAAACCGTAGTTTAGATTTGGAATACTGCTGAGTAGAACAACAAAAACAATAACTTTACCGAAAAGGGATAAGAGGGAAGATGGAAAATTGAATACAGACCTGGTTGAGTGGTTGAGTGGTTGAGTAGTTGAGTGGTTATTATTCAAATTCATATCATTTACCTAAACCCCGATTCTAACTAAACATAGTTGCTAATCGACTCAACTCAACACTAATGACCTGCCGCAAATAAGTCAAGATGTTCACGATAACTTATAGCTTATGGATTATTTCTTGACCTTACATGATTTTCCCTATATTCTCATATTCCTTGTTATAATTTGGAAATTTGTGTAACCTGGATAAGCTTGAAGTGAATTTCGAGTTTCAAGCAACTATCGCCACGTAAAGGACAAAAACGGTATAATGCCAAATCCCGCCTTGGGCGGGACTTAACCTCTCAATCCGACCACTTAACAAGGTCGGTAATTACAAGGAGAAACTAAAATGGCCTGGGACTGGGATAAACTGCAACAGCAGAAAAGGAGGGTATCAGGCGGCACCCCCGGAGCCCCTCCCTCCATGGAGGAGGTCTTTGAAAAGATCAAGGGCGTAAGGAAGAAATTCCCCGGTGGGACGTGGATCATTATTGTTGCGATTATCCTCCTTTTCTTTGGCTCAAGCTGTTTTTATACAGTGGCAGTTGATGAGGTGGGGGTTATCCAGAGATTTGGAAAATACGTAAGGACCACACAACCGGGGTTGAATTTCAAGCTGCCGAGAGGGATAGAAAAGGTAACCAAGGTAAAGGTCAAATATGTGTTTAAGGAGGAATTCGGGTTCCGGACCCTCAAGGCCGGTGTGCGGACACGGTATGCATCAAGCTCCTCATACGTAAACGAGTCCCTTATGTTAACCGGGGACCTCAACGTGGCCCTGGTCCCCTGGATCGTGCAATATCGAATAAAGGACCCTTTCAATTATCTGTTTAAGGTTCGTAATGTCAGGGCCACTTTCAGGGATCTCGCTGAGTCCAGCATGCGTTTGGTCGTAGGCGACAGCAGTGTCAATGAGGTTATAAGCAAGCGTGAAGAAATTGCTATCAAGGCCAAGCACCTGCTACAAAAAGTTTTGGATGAGGCCCAAACCGGCATCAAAGTAGTCACCGTGGAGATGAAAAAGACCAATGTTCCTGAGCCGGTTCAGCCCTCCTTTAATGAAGTTAACCAGGCGGTTCAAGAGAAGGAGAGGATGATCTATCAGGCCAAGGAGGCATACAACAAGGTTATTCCCGCAGCCAAGGGAAACGCTGAAAAGACCATTAAGGCCGCAGAGGGGTATGCCCTTGACCGTGTTAATCGGGCAAAGGGTGATGCTGCGAGATTCCTTGACCAGTACAACGCCTATGCAAGGGCCGAAAATGTCACCCGCAGGCGTCTATATTTAGAGGCTATGGAAAAGATCTTACCAAAGCTGGGAAGTAAATATATAGTAGATGGTGAACAGAAAAACCTTCTCCCATTGCTCAACCTCGGGAAACCAGAAGGAGGGAAAAAATGAAATTAAAACTCCTGCTCATTCCGGCAATTATCATACTGATCGCCATTTTCTCGGGGGCCTATATAATAGGGGAAACCGAGCAAGTGATAATTACCCAGTTCGGTAAGGCGATTGGGAAGGCAAAAAAAGATCCGGGCCTCTATTTTAAGATCCCGGTTTTCCAGCAGGCCAACTTTTTCCCCAAGAACCTGCTTGAATGGGATGGGGATCCAGGACAGGTCCCCACCTTGGACAAAACCTATATCTATGTGGACACATTTGCACGATGGAAGATAGGAGACCCCTTGAAGTTTTTCCAAACGGTCAACAACGTGATGGGCGCGCTGGCCCGCTTAGATGATATCATTGACCCTGCGGTGAGAAACTTCATCACCTCTTATCCTCTCATCGAAACGGTCAGGAATAGCAACCGGGAATTGGATATAGATGAGGCGGCAGGCGCAGGCCATGCCGCGGAAGAGAGACCGTTAGGCGAGGTCAAAACAGGAAGAGAAAAGATCACCCAGGGGATCATGGCGCAGGCCCAGCCCAAATTAGTGGCTTTCGGCATAGAGTTGGTGGATGTGCAGATAAAACGGCTAAACTATGTGGAGCAGGTCCGCAAGTCGGTTTACGGGAGGATGATTGCCGAAAGAAAGCAGATTGCCCAGAAATTCCGCTCAGAAGGGGAGGGCGAGGCCCGTATAATCGAGGGTAACCGGGAAAAGGAGCTGAAAAGAATCACCTCCGAGGCATATAAGGTTGCCCAGGAGAAAATGGGTAAGGCGGATGCCGAATCTACCATGATCTATGCCCAGGCCTATAATCAGGGTCCCGAATTTTACTCCTTCGTGAAATCGTTAGATGTGTATGAAAAGACCATGGATAAGGAAAGCTCGCTTCTCCTTTC
>JACNJD010000275.1:0-7569 GCA_014382715.1 Candidatus Desulfacyla euxinica
CGTAGAAGATCTCAAACAGACCATCCATAACCATAAGGTCCACCAGATCCGCATTGTTCATTCTTGCGCCCCATCTTGCAGCAGGTAGGGTGTACGGGATCAAGCTCATATTTTCCATGCCGCCGGCCAATACCGCGTCTGCCTCACCGGAACCGATGGACTGAGCAGCAAGGACAATGGCCTTCATGCCTGAAGCACATACCTTGTTAACGGTGAACGCGCCAGTCTCCTTAGAGATCCCTGCCCTGATCGTTGCCTGTCTCGCCACATTCTGACCCTGTCCGGCGCCCACCACATTCCCGAAAATAACCTCGTCAATCTCGATAGGTTGAAAGGCGTCATCATAATCATAGGCCTCTTTTTCCAGTTCAATCATTCCGATACCCTTTAGGGCGTCAGGGTCGAACTGCGTCAGGTTATCTGTTGCAACGGGTCTCAAATTCACCTTCTTCAGGGTCTCTTTCAACACCAATGCCCCCAATTGAACTACGGGTGTTGACTTCAGAGTCCCGCCAAATGCCCCTACGGGCGTCCTTATCCCGGAAACAATCACTACATCTCGCATCATTTTATCTCCTCTACCCTAAATTCCATCCGCAGACCCGCCTGCCTCTGCGAGGCACAAGCGGGCAGGTTACCCCAGTACGATTTTCCGAACCTACGGGGCAAGCGCAGATTTACGCAGATTATTAAAACCTCTCATTCAGCAATTCATTCAATTCCTCAATCCCTCAATCCCTCAATCCTTTTTATTCCTCATTATAAACAACGAGCGTTACAGCTTCTCCTCCCCCGAGGCAGAGAGAGGCCTGCCCTACCTTGGCCCCTTTATCCTTCATGGCATAAATGAGCGTCGTCAAAATCCGGGCCCCGCTTGCGCCGATGGGATGACCGATTGCCACAGATCCGCCGTGGATGTTGACCCTCTCAGGGTCGAGTCCGAGCTCCCTGTTGACGGCAACAGAGGAGGTGCTGAATGCCTCATTTATCTCATGAAGGTCTACGTCCCCTATCTCGAGACCGTCCTTGGCTAAGACCTTTGGTATGGATAGAATAGGGGCCACAAGGACATATTTCATATCCATGCCCGATGCCCCCTGGGCACCGACGCGGACCATCGGCTTGCATCCCAATTCCTCGGCCTTTTCCTTTGACATAACCACTAAAGCAGATGCTCCGTCACTTATTTTGGATGCATTTCCAGCCGTCACCAGACCATCTTTCTTGAATGCGGGGCGCAGTCTTGCCAAGCCCTCCATGCTGGGTTTCGGTTTTCTTGTAGAAATCTCGTCCTCATCAAATATCTTGGGATCACCCTTTCTTACAGGGACCTCAACAGGGACAATTTCATCCCTGAATTTTCCCTCATCCATCGCTTTCCATACCTTTTCATAGGAATTTATGGCAAAGGAGTCGGAATCCTCCCTGCTTATGCCATATTTCTCAGCGATCAGTTCTGCGCTGATCCCCATATGAAAATCATTCACGTGGTCCCAGAGACCGTCATGAACCATGGCGTCAATCAGCTTATTATTGTTCATGCGGTACCCTGTTCTCGCTTTTTTCAGCATATAGGGGCAAAGGTTCATATTTTCCTGCCCGCCTGCCACAATCACATCCGCATCGTTGCACTGGATCGCCTGGGCCGCTAACATCACCGATTTCAGACCCGAGCCGCATACCTTGTTCACTGTAATAGCGCCTACTTCCAAAGGAAGACCGGCCCTGATCATGGACTGCCTGGCCGGATTCTGTCCCAGACCGTGGGGTAAGACACTCCCCATGATTACCTCATCCACGTCCTCATTCTTTATACCGGCCCTCTTTATGGCCTCCTTTATTACAACCACACCAAGATCTGTAGCTGAAACCGTGCTCAGCGATCCGGCAAAATCGCCGACAGCGGTCCTGCACGCACTGACAATAACCACCTCTCTCATAAGTCATCTCCTTATTTAGCGCCTATTCAGAAATGAGTCCCGCCAGTTGCGGGACGGAAAATAGCCATTTATGTATTGACACTACTCAGATAATTGAAACCTTGCATTTATATTAAAGAATGGCTTTTTAAGTCAAGGTAAATTGGAGGGATTCTTGCTGAACAGGTTTTTGAGAGATTTGGGGAATTTAGACCACCATTCCTATTCTGCCTGGAATTTATATCCTACACCAGCCACGGTGACTATATATCGCGGGTTTTCAATATCGGATTCTATCTTTTTTCTGAGTCTCTGCACATGAACATCCAATGCCCTGCTGTGCTGGTACAGCTCTGAATCACGCCATATCTGGTTTGTGATGAATTCCCTGGAGAGCACCTCATCAGGATAGGAAACGAAGAGTTCCAATAATTCAAATTCCGTCTTGGTCAGTTTGATCTCTTCTCCACGGGCAGAAACTTTTCTGGATTTGAAGTCTATGGAAAGGCCCTTCAATCCATAATGGTTCTTCACCAGATTTCTTTCGACCCTTTTGAAGATGGCCTTGATCCTGGCGGAAAGTTCAAGGAAGTTAAAGGGCTTCACCATATAATCGTCAGCTCCACATTCGAGTCCAAGGACAGTGTCCGACACTCCGTCCCGCGCTGTCAGCATGATGATGGGAAAATCGAATTCTCTTCGTATTATCTGGCAGGCTTTGATTCCGTCAATATCGGGGAGGTTCAGATCGAGTATGATCAGATCGGGACGACATTCCTTTGCCATATCCACCCCGCTTCGGCCGTCAAAGGCGGACAATACCACATAGCCGTCTAATTCCAGATTGCCCTTAATTGTCTCAACAATATCCTTATCATCATCGACGACCAGGATAGTTGCCTGGATTTTACCTGTTACTTCAGGCATAATAATTATTCCTTATCAGATGGTTGATCTTAACCACCCTAAATAAAATGACTTATCGCTTTTGCTAAGATTAACACCTGCAGGCTTTCATAGAAAGGGCTTTTTAGAAATTTACGATTTCGTTACATTTTTATCAGTATTGTTATATCGTCTGTTCAAAACTTCTCAACCACCTAACGAAATCTGTCTTGAGGTAAAAAAATGAAAAAATCCCATCTTTCTCTCCAATGGAAATTCCTTTTATGCATCACATTGATTGTCTTCCCGACCATTGGGGCCATCTTTGTATGGGAAGGTATGCAGCACGAAAAAAGGGCCATAGATCAGATTATGAATCAGGCCAAGGTCCTGGCGAGGCAGATCATATTGACCCGGCAGTGGGTATCTGACTGTGGAGGCGTAATGGTGGATCAAACAAGTGAAGGGGCAAAAGAAATCCGTTGTTTTTTCGACGACAAACTCATTACGCTTAAGGGATCTTATCAGCGATTTACCCCTTCAATGGTAACCAAGAGGTTATCCCAGTATTCAGATCGTGAAGACCTCTACCGGTTTCGGCTTGCAAGCCTGAACCCCCTCAATCCGGAAAACAGGCCTGACGAATTTGAGAGAGGAGCCCTGGTCAGGTTCAGGAATGCCGAAATCAGCGAGGCATACAAGTTCGGCCATCATGACAAAAAGCAATATTTTCAATACGTAGTGCCCCTTCATATGGAAAAGGGGTGTCTTAAATGCCACCAGGCCGGTGAGGTATCCAAGGGCGGCATCAGGGGGGGCTTAAGCGTTTTTCTTCCCATGGATAAAATAAAGTCCAGTCTTCAACAGGACTATATGGAATTGGTAATTGGCGCAATTTGTCTCATTTCTCTCTTGATCCTCACCTTGTTTTTCCTGCTCCGACGGTTAGTGATAAGACCCATGAGGGAGTTTGAGGAAATGGCCGATAAGATAGGCGGGGGACATCTGGATGCCCGGGTGGATATCTCGACCGGAGACGAGTTTGAGAGATTGGGCCGGGCGTTTAACTCCATGGCCGAAAGATTAGGCAGGGGCCGGGATCTTCTTGAAGAAAGGATCAATCAGTCCACTCAGGAACTTTCTGAGGCCAACCGCGAATTGCAGGGTCTGGATAAACTAAAATCTGACTTTTTAGCCAATATGTCCCATGAACTCAGGTCACCGCTAACAGTTATTCGCGGTGGGGTGGATTATCTTAACCGAACCATAAAGGGGGTAGAAAATAGACGCTATCTCGACATAATGGACAAGAATCTACGTCGCCTCATTCATCTCGTTTCAGACCTCTTTGATTTTACCAGGATAGAGGCCAGAAAGGCCGACTGGTCTTTTGAGCCGGAGAATGTGTCGGGGCTGATCCAGGAGATCGTTGAGATCCTGAGCCCTTTGGCCACAGATAAAGGAGTGGCAATACATTGCCAATGTCATGGTGATGTCTATGCGGAGATGGATTTAGAACGTATTGAGCAGGTAATGGTGAATCTTGTGGAGAACGCCATCAAATTTTCCGACGAGGGCATGGAGATAGAGGTAGAGGTTCAGGAAGACAGGGATGATGTTCTTGTAGCGGTGAGAGATCAGGGGATCGGTATTTCCGGGGAAAGCCTGGATATTATCTTTGAGAAATTCAGTACCCTTCCTACGGCCGGAGGCCCGGGTAAACGTGAAGGAACCGGTCTTGGTCTCGCCATCTGCAAAGGGATTGTTGAGGCCCATGGCGGCAGGATTTGGGCAGAAAGCAAAGAAGGGGAGGGGAGTGTTTTTTTCTTCAGCCTTCCCAAAAAGCGTTGAAAAACAATAAGGTGTTTTGCGGGAAATGTAAAAAAACTACATTCAAACACCGGATTGTGGTATATTTTTTTACTGAGCCCTAAGGTTATTGAAGAAGATGAAAATTTATAACGTGGAAATACTGAAAATGAAAGGAGGAATAAATGTACTTGCCAGAAACATATCGGAGTTTCTCTGATAAATTCCCAGAGGTAAAAGGCTGTTACGAGCAGTTGGGGAAGGCCTGCCGCTCTGCAGGACCCTTAGACAAAAAAACCCAGGATCTTGTTAAACTGGGTATTGCTATTGGGGCCAATTCCAGGGGCGCAGTTATGTCGAGTGCCAGGAAGGCCTTGGCAGAAGGCGCCACCCCTGAAGAAATTACACATGTGGTTTTGCTTTCTCTGACCACCACGGGTTTTCCAAATATGATGGCAGCCATAGGATGGGTTGGTGAGGTCCTGACAAAGGATGCCCAAGGGGAATAGGGCTAAAAATTTTTCCGCCCTGTTATGTTAATTTTAACATAAGCCCATTGACAGGTGCCCCAACTTAGAGGGATGACAATGGAGGACTTTGCAACACTGCTAAAGGGTTCAGCCGAATCCCACGGCCATCTTTGCCCGGGACAGGTGGTGGGTGTTCGTATGGCCATCTTGGGTTGCAGACTCTTAGGGCTGGATGATCCCAAGGCCCCGGATCAGATCAAAAAAATCATTATTTATGTTGAAATAGACCGTTGCGCCACAGATGCCATTGCCTATGTCACCGGCGTCAAATTGGGGCGGCGATCGCTTAAGTTCGTGGATTATGGCATTATGGCCGCAACCTTTGTCAATCTGGAAACAGGGAAGGCATACCGCGTGGTTTCAACAGAGGAGTCTCGTGATCTTGGCGATTCCTACGCGCCTGAAATCATGGAAAAGGTCCAGCAGCAATTGGAGGCTTATAAGCGCATGCCCGACAGCGTACTTTTCCGGGTTCAGGAGGTCCGGGTTCCCATTGGCGAATCTGATTTGCCCGGCCCGACCCGCCACAAGGCTGTCTGTGCCCGGTGCGGCCAGGTAGTCCGGGACCAGCGGGAAGTGATTGTTGAAGACGTCCCTGTATGTCAGCCCTGTGCCCGGGGGGCATATTTCAGTCCTGTCCGTGAGATTACCCTGCCCGACATGAACTGGTCCCCGGCCTCTCGAGGAATTCAGTATATGGAAGAATCCGTTTCTGATCCAGCAGGATACCACAGGGTTGAATGGATTAAATGAAAAGAGAGCCTCCTTAAGCAGCACACAGGCAGGTCATACCCTGGAAATCCAGCACAATCTTATCCCCCTGCAAGCATGAGTGTAATGTGAATGTCATCTCCATCTTTGACCGGTTTCACCAGTTCATCCGGATAGGCGCTTTTCTGATTGATATAAATCTCCACAGCGTTTAGCAGTTTACCCTTCTTATCAAATAATGCATTTCTCATATCTGGGAATTGTCTGATCAGATCCTCAAGACAATCACCCACATTATTTCCCTCAACTTCAACAGTATCCAACCCATCGGTAAATTGACGATGGGTCCTGTGTATGCTTATGTTTATACTCACGTCTTACTCCTAATTTCTTCAAATTACCGCAATGTTCATGCCTTTGTTTTTCAGACCATCCCCGTTTTCTAAATGCCCATAACATACGCCTCTTTAATCTATAGTAGTTTAGTATAGTTTAAGTATCCTCTCCAATGATGTCAAGGTCAAATCATGCTGAAGAATTTGCGCTGCCCTGTTTTCATTTCCTGCCCGGATTCAACAACTTCGATTAGGTCGCGAAAGTTCTGTTGATGTGATTTCAGCTTGACCTGGCCACGGCAGTCCCCCTGAACAACAATTCCTCTCGTTTCCCTATAACCCCGGATCAAACGTGGATGTTTAGAGGCAGGGGAGACGCCGCTTCAGCCATCTTTCTGAATTCGGCTGCTTCGTTCCGACCCGTAATCCGCAACGCGAAACCCGAAACTCGCGTCCCCGCTTAAAAATGGGATCTTCGACAAGTTTTCCCGCTGAAGACGGGATTTCCGCTTCGCTACAACAAGCATCCAGTATCAAGTTTCCCCGCTTAAAAACGGGATCTTCGACAAGTTTCAATTTTCACCCCCCCCGTTTCGAAGCATTACGTAACGTCATATAGAACAGCCAGGCGGCACATAACAGGACGGCCCCCAGGAGCAGAAACAGGTTGCTGTAGGGGCCTGCGGATACCGCGGCCGTCAAGGGATTGATGGGGGCGTGATACCTGGAAATGTCCAGCAGCTTTCCGATAAATGCCGCACTGAAGGCCCCGGACATGAAGAAGAAGAGGTTATACACGCCCATCCCCACCCCCAGCTGATCCCGTGGAAGCGTTGAAGAGACCTTATGGGCAATGGAAGCCTGAAACAGAGAAAACCCCATATAGCAAGGGATCAGGTTCAGGGAGATGACCCAGGGGCGCAGCCCTGCAAAGGTGGAGAGGAGCAGAAACCCCGACATGAGCAGCGTCATGGCAGTATATACAACAGGTGCGCTTCCTCTTCTGTCCACGATTCTTCCGCCCACGGTCCCTGCAATAGCGCCGATCATGGCCCCGGGAAACATCACAAGCCCGATATTGCCGGTTTCCAGGGCATTCAGGTCCCGGAGCATCAACGGAGTCATGAACAGCAGGCCGAAAACCGTACTCAGGGCGAAAAAGGCCATGATGATCATGTTGCGGTAGGCCTCATTGCGAAACAGGGAGGGGCTTACGAAGGGGGACTCCGTGTGATGGATATGCACCAGGAAACAGGCCATCAGGATCAGCCCCAGCGGCAGGGTCCACCACACCGTGGCGGTGATAAAGAGGAGGAGGGAGGCGATGGCAGTCACCATGAGGAGCGCCCCCGGGGTATCGAATCGGCCTGCGCGTCGGGT
>JACNJD010000275.1:8463-15623 GCA_014382715.1 Candidatus Desulfacyla euxinica
AGAAGAAGTGGTTTGGAAAGTCCGATCCCCCGAAATGACGGGCGAAAGCCATGGTTCCTGCATCTGACATTTTTATACGCTACGAGAAATCTTCTTTTTTTCATCTCAAGAGAGGGAAAAGAGTATTTGAAATGATTTGCAAGCCCCCAGGAAATTCGTTACACTAATCAAATGGAGAACGGGTTTTTTCCCGGCCAGCGGAGAAGTTCTGCGAGATCTGCCGTAAATGCGCCGAGTCCTGTCCTTTAATTCCACGGGAACGACTTAAGACCACGGAGCGGGGGTTTCTGTGGTGGAAATTGCACCCTAAACTTTTCTGATACGCGGAAAATCCTATGTTGCCTTCAACAAATATTGGAATTATTTACTGCGAAACTTTAGACGCTGAAATTCGGTCGGTTGCCCGATGTTTTCGGGAAATCACCTATTTGAAATCTATGCCATGGGGTCTACATATTGAACCCGATGGACTGCTTGAGGAAGTGCGTGAGCAGATTGTTGAGGCACAGGACCAGGTTGATGCCATTGTCCTTGGTTATGGCCGATGTCAGGCCATGGACAGGCTGGGTGAAGACTTTAAAGTACCTGTTCTGCGCCCAGAGGCAGAAGACTGCATCGATGTTCTGCTCGGACAGGAGCGCTACGAAGAAGAACTGCGCCAGGCGCCGGGAACATGGTTCCTTTCTCCAGGCTGGACCCGCATGGGTACGGAATTTGTATTCCGCGAGCTGCAGGTCAACCGCATTGCCAGAAAAGACGTTGAGCCGCTGCAACTCGCGCGACGTATGCTGGATGGATTTACTCGTGCCCTATACATTGACATGGATCTTGGTGCCGACGAGGATGAACTCTACGGTAGAGCTGGCAAGATTGCTGATGACCTCGGCCTTTGTTTGGCGAGAACAACGGGTTCTTTGAATTTACTGGAAGGCGCCGTTTTAAAGGCTTTGGCAACAAAGGAACTACATTAAGCCTCTTTCCTTCGAAGCACCGAAAAAACCCAGATCCTTGGCCATCTTGTCGTCGTGAATCGACTTGTGGGCATCGTATTTCTGGAACGCAAGCATCTGCCTTGGCTGGTGGTAATCCCCGCAAAGAATCGCCGTGTTTTCAAATGGTGCTGACATAGTTTTCCTAAGATATCAGTTCAATGATCGTATTGGCGATTGAGCCGTTGCATACCGCGAATCCAGCGCTCGTAGTCGCCCGTTTTCCGTCTCATATACTCCAGCACCTGCGGGTGAGGCAGCACGAGGAATTCTTCGGCTTCAATGCTGCGAACGCAGGCCTCTGCCACATCTTCCGGTTCCAGTATCCCGTCGACGGCGGCGACGGCATCTTCCGCGCCTGCTGTCATGGCAGTGCGCACAAACTGCGGACAAAGAACTGATACTTTCAACCCCTGCTCGCCGTAGGTGATTGCCAGCCACTCGGCCAGCGACACGGCTGCGTGCTTGGTTACTGTGTAAGGTGCCGAGCCGATTTGAGACAACAAGCCGGCCGCGGACGAGGTATTAAGCAGATATCCTCCACCGCGCCCTATCATCCGGGGCACCAGGTGCCGCGCTGCAAAGACGTGCGCCATTACGTTGATCTCCCAGATGTCCTGCCAGCGGCTGTTGTCCACCTCCACGCCACCTTCGAAGGCGATGCCGGCGTTTGAGCAGAACAGGTCAATCGGGCCACACTCGTTCTCGACGTTTTCAATGAGGTTCTGTATGTCCGCTTCCCTGGCAACATTCACTTCATAAGCGGCACCGCCGACCTCATTGGCGATCGCGCGCACCGCATTTCCGTGTATATCAGCGCAGATAACGGCCTTCGCGCCCTCATTGTGGAAACGGAGGGCCATGGCCCTGCCAATCCCGCTGGCGGCGCCAGTCACGACGATAATACGATCTTTCAGTTCCATATTGCTGTCCTTTCAGGTTTGTGCCGGAGTGAAACAAACCCATCTTCATGTCTAATCCTTAATGAAATGATAAGTGAATCAGGAACTCGCTTTTTTGGGGAAGGACTATAGGGAAATTCACCTTATGCGTCAAAGGAAAAAACAACCGCAACATACGTGGCGTCAAACCGGATTGCAGCGGTGGACGATATCTTCTGTCCTTTTTTCCGGTGCAGGGATTCCTGCGTGAGGACTAAAATCTTTGATTGACTTATCTATAATGTTCTCAGAGATTTACAAATCATGGCCAGACCACTTAGGATAGAACTCTCAGATGCGAGATAAGGGACTTAAAAACCGGATACAAAACTTTGACAATTGCGAAATTTAGCTCATTTATGCAGTAATTCTCCTTTTTTATTATTTTCAGATCCAGACAAGAAATAAACAGTGGCCTGGCAATGAGCCAATAGCTTCCCATCGCTGTCTTTAACGTTAACCAGCATGGTCCCGGCTTTATTACCTTCATGTATCATCCGGGCCTCTGCCTCGACAGTGGATCCCAAAACCGGATTAGCGATATAATTCATGCTTGAATTTACCAAAACCGCTTTTCGCCCCAGGGAGTTGCCACATACGCCGCATGCGTGATCAGCAACGGCGAATATAGCAGCGCCATGTGTGCCCCCGTGAAAATTTACATGCTTCTTTTCCGACAGTCTGAGACTAGATAAGGCATAGCCTCGATGGGCTTCAATGGTCATTAAACCCAATAATTGTGCAAATGACGATGAATCGGAATCATTTGCCAGCTTTTCAACATCGGATGGACTGTTTCCGGTTCTACGAACTGTCATTAGAAAACTCCTGTTTCAGTTGCTCCCATTGACTCCGTATTTAAGATCCAAAAGAGGCGCGTCAATAATTGCCCTCCCTACATCTAATATGTCAACATCAATGGACTTCAGTTTTTCAATCTCTTCGAGTCGGATGTTACCGCCAAAGGCGATTTCAATCTTGTTTCGCCTGCCTGCCTTCTTAATCCTGGCACAGACTTTATTGAGATCGTCCATGTTCCCGGTATCAATAAACAGGATATCCGCGCCAAGGGTGACTGCTTCGAGCGCCTCATCGCCGATATTATTATATTTTCCTTTCAGCTGCACTGCTTTCAGATGATTTTTCAGGTGAGTGACAGCTCCCAGACATTTTCCGATTCCACCGAATGCCGCTATATAATTTTTATCCAGATATATGAAAGGTTCGTCGGAGATCCTGATAAAGGCGCCGCCTGCCAGCACGGCATTTCGAATGGACTCTTTTATTTCAAACGGCATCTTTTTCCAGCCCCCGCTGACGATCTTCGGCCGAACTCCAGCTGCCCGTGCAAATTGGTGGGCGGCGGTGGCGATGCCCGACGGCTTTCCAATACAGCCTATAAGATAGTCCTCTCCCATAATGATTTCCTTAATGCGCCCTTCAAAATGCCCTATGATATCTCCCGGTTTTACGAAGCTCCCTTCAGCAAGAAGCTTTTTTACGGTCAGCCCTAAATGTCCGGCTTCACATCCCGCCTTGTCCGTTCCTGCAATCACCCCCTTGCCGTCAGCGACGATGACCGCATCGATCATTTTATCTTTTATATTTTTGAAAATATCGTCTCTAATATCTTTCATGTTCTCCCTATGATACTATAACAGTGATTGTACATCCTGAAATGAAGCGCGCATCCCAAACGCTTCGATCCCCATCTTTATAGATTTCATAGCTTATTTATGATAAAGATTCAATTCATAAACAGAAAATCAGAAGAGGTTCCGTTATGATAAGATTGGAATTTTTCGCACAAGTGGATGAGAGAAAGTGCACGGGATGTAAACTATGCGAACCCATCTGTCCGGCCGGTGCAATTGAGATAGAGGAAAAGACGGCGACGATCGATATTGATAGATGCATTGACTGCCAGCGGTGCATTGACAGATGCAACATGGAAAACGCCGTCAGCCGGGTCCCACGGCCCTCAGAGGTCGTCAGATATGTAGACCATTCGGATCTCGATCCGCTGCAGATTAAAACGCTCTGCGCAAAGGCCGGGCTCCTCCCTGATATGCCGATCTGTGGATGTATGCGTACCACGGGAAAAGAAACCGTTGCCGCTGTTTTAAAAGGCGCAACAACCCCTGAGGATCTATGCGCAATGACCGGGCTTCGCGCCGGCTGCGGCATGTATTGCATGACAAGGATATTTCAGGTGCTGGAGGCTTGCGGAATTTCTCTCGATGATCCCCCGGATCGACGGTGGATTAACCTGACCCTGTCAATAGCAGATATTCCCCGGGAAAAGGTGGACCGGATAGAAGAAGCCTATCCGCAGTGTTGTGTGGGGGAAGACTGGAAAAGGGTGACGCAAAGACCCACGACGTCTCAAAAAAAGGAGGGTGACCATGTATGATCCGGCAGTCAATCCGCCTGAGTTAATGGAATCTGTTTACGGTCCCAAAGCAAGGGAACGTGCGGTGAATGTAATGGATATGGTTTCCGTGTCGGTCGGCGATCTGTTTCCGGATATCACCGACCGGATCTACAACCACGGCGATGATCTTTCCCTGATAGAAAAGTCCGCCGACGAGGCGCTGTCTTCGGTTGATATGACCATGATAAAGCCTGAACACACGGTCAAGATCCTCAGCTCCGAACACGGTTACAGCATAATGAGCGGTGAGGCATATGTCAGAATGCTCGTAGCCATCAAGGATAACATCAAGGCGAGGACCGGCTGTGAGGATGTTCGTCTGATGGTGGGTGCATATAAGGGGTTTCGCGAATCGGATGAATTCATCGCGCATTATGATCTCAAACGGCGCTTTGACGGAAAAGTATACGGCTATGGTCCTTTTGACAAGGATGTACCCATTGAAACGGAGATTGGAACCGTCTATGGGATTAAGAAATTATTCAATGGGGAATGGTTTATTCATGCGTATTACGATGATCCCAGGGAGATATACTATAACCGACAGATCCAGAGGGCATTCAAGCCCTTTGGCATGTCCTATGCGCGTTTTGAAACGCGATCCATCTATCATATGAATTTCGGCAACCGGTCCTCCAATTTTCTTCCAATGGCCATTTTTGACTCACCGTTTATCCAGCAGCGCTATGCCTTCAGCTGCGTATTAAGGCATTCTCCGGCAGGCATACTGTGCGTCGATGCCGACAGGGACCTGACGGCCATCGACAGAAGAATTACTGCCAGCCATCTCAAAAAATACGGGAAAATGATGCGGCTCTTTAATGCGATCGATGAATGTATTGCCGTGGTGGATGGAGGAAGGTGGGGATTTTACATACACGCCGGCGGTGTTATTTTCGGAACTTTCATGCACGCCCACGACGATCTGTTTGACCTGACAAATCCCAAGGTGCTGGGAGGGTTTAAGAAAAATGAAAAGGGGGAGCTAGTTCCCATGCTGATCAATCAGGCGATCAAGGTCATCGTTTTGAATCAGGCCTGGCCGGGAATCAACTATCTGGGTCTGGATCATACGCCTATTATAATCGCGGGCGAGGACCATGCTGCCCTGTGGAAAGCGGACCACTGTAATCCTTTGATAGCCGAAGTCGCTCAGACGGCCCCGGATCTGCAAAAGGCCGTTGACATGGCATACGACATATACAAAACGGATAAAATCATCATCTTTGACGGCAATTTCGGGCATATCAACTGCAGCCCGTCCATGGCCCGGCTCTTGATGGATAAAGCCCCCGAGGTCAGCCGGAACGTGGATGAAGTGCTTTTACCCATGTGGCTCGAACAACGGGGAATAGATGCGGAAACTGCATGAAGAGGTCTATTTAGTGCCCATCCTTAAATGAAATCGGGGTACCGGAAAGTTTCCAAGTCAGAAATGTGCAATTTTTCGCAAGATCAAGGAAATCAAGGGCTTGGGCGCAGAGGTACGATAGTACGTCGCACAACCGAATCCGCGGATTGACGATGAGATTGTGGAAAAGGGCCATTTCTGGGTGGAAAAATTTAGATTATGCCAAAGTACGATCTATTGAAAAAAACGGAACTGAGGATTGAAAACATTTTGCTGGAAAACGCAAATTTATCCGATGTTGCCGCCCACGTGGCCCATGTCTTAAGTCTGGACAAAAACGAGGTGCTGGTCGTAGACTACAGAAACGGGGTAATGACCCTGGATATTCTCAATACCTGCCTGAACGCCTACAATATCGTGGGGAAGAAGGACCAGTTATTAAGGGAACTGGGCGGGCTCCCCGGAATCAGCGTTTCCGAAGACACGTCCATTCATTCAGATGGTATGCTGGGCTGGATTGCTATGGATGAGGAAATGGCCAAACAGGCCTTGCGAAAGTCCGACGGAATGGTCTTCGAGATAATGGAAAATATAGCAAAAAGAGCCATTGTTTTTTCAACCGGAGCAGAGGTGGCCGAAGGTCAAATTGAAGATACCAATACGCCGGCCGTCATGCGGCGTCTGATATCCGAAGGGTATTTGGTTACCCGGGGGCAAACCCTAAAGGATGACAAGATATTTATCTCGGCAAAATTACGGGAAGCCGCCGATCATGGAGGGTACGGACTCATCATCACCACCGGCGGTGTGGGTGCTGAAGATAAGGATCACACGGTAGAGGCAGTTACCGCTATGGACCCCGAAGCCGCCACACCGTATATTTGTCATTTTGAAGTAGGTACCGGCAGGCACGTTAAAGACGGGATTAAAATCGCAGTGGGAGAGTATAACGGGACATTCATTATTACATTGCCTGGACCAAATGATGAGGTAAAGGCGAGTTTGGATGTGCTCGTTGAAGGGCTTAAGACCGAGCAACCCAAAAATATTTTGGCCGAGAAAATCGCCGCCAACTTGAGAGATATCTTAAGAGAGAAGATGGCCCACCGTCACGCGCATTAGTTATTTGAAGATAACAGTCTGTTGACCCTTGGACAAAAGACGTCCTGCCTTGTTTGTGATTTCAAAGTCAATCACGCCGAAGGATTCGATACGGCTGGTTACCTTGGCCGTGGCCGTCAGCAGATCTCCACATCTCGCCGCGGCCAGGAAATGAATATTCGTCTGTACGGCTATTGCCGTTTTGCCGTAGCTGTTTGACGCTGCTTCACAGGCCAGATCCGCCAGGGTAAAGATAGCGCCTCCGTGGGCCATGTCATGGACATTCACGGTATTCTCGGTGACTTTGAGTGTTGCACGAGCAAAACCGGTTTGAAGTTCAAGTA
>JACNJD010000275.1:15811-20839 GCA_014382715.1 Candidatus Desulfacyla euxinica
CTTTTTTTGAAGAGAAGCTGCCATGATCCCATGGCGCTCATCGTCACCGCTTCAGGAATTCCCAACCGTTTATTATGTTGTCGGCACCCTCGATAATGTTATCCACGAATTCCTTGACCGTTGGTATTTTGTCCACGTAGGTAACTCCGAAAGACATCATGCTGCTGAGCCGATCGTAATCTTCGTTCCACATTTCAGGGGCGATTTCCCAGTCATCGTGCTTGAGCATCACCCTTTCCAGGGCCGTCAGCCAATTCGGTAAAGGCATCTCATCGCGTTTTTTCATGACCGCTTCGTAAGCACCGGGGTTCGGCGGGGCAAGCACCCTGTTCCGCAAATGGGGGTTGTCGGGAAAGGCGTTTACCATTTTCTCCTTGAAGCGGTCGGAGATGGGGCACTCCCTGGTCGCCATGAAGGCAGTGCCCATCATTACGCCCTCTGCACCCAGCGCAAGGGAACCCAGAAACGTGCGGGCATCGCCTATGCCCCCTGCGGCAATGATGGGAACGTTTATATGTCTCGATGCCCAGGCAATGGTGGTCATCGTGGGAAGTTGCTGTATATTCTTAAAGCCGTACCCTCAAGCCCCACCAATATCAACGCGTCAGCACCCTTCTTCTGCGCATGCAGAGCGTGTTTCAAGGTGGCCGTCTTGTGAATCCATTTCCGCCCCGCATCCTTGATGCGCTTGCCGTACTCGTCGGCAGTAAAAACCGCCGTTTCGATCACCTCGATCTCCTCATCAAGGACCACATCCAGCATTTCATCGATATGGGGACACATGCCGACGGTGATATTCACACTGAAATCCTTGTCCGTCGCGTCTTTGCACCTTCGAATGTCCTCTCGAAGTTTCTCAGGCGTCATTGAAACGGCGGCCGTGAGGCAACCGTGGGCCCCTGCTTCGCTGACGGCCGCCGCAAATTTCCAGTTGCCTATACGGCTCAAGGCTGCCTGGAGGATCGGGTAATCACAGTTCAGAAGCTCGGTCAATCTGGTCTTCCATTTCATGGCTGTTAATCTCCTCATGATTCAGATTGTTTTGCACGATACTATTTGGGCAGCGTTAATTATTAGAAAAGCCCTTTGAATGTCTCATAAGAATCTCCTTTTTTGTGTAGAAAGTATAAAGAAAATGGTCTTGTGTGTCAAACTAAATTCAACTTTCTCGCAATCTGGAATTGAGTGGAGGAAAAAGGGGTTAAGTAATTTTTCTTTCAATAAACCATACGTTTCTCTATAATCTGCGTATTATAACATCTGAAGCCAGACCGTGAAGAAGACATCAACAGATAACTCGACGCCGTTTCATTCAATTATCAGGCTTTTTTTGAGAATGGGATAGCAATAGAACACAGGGCTGAAGCATTCAATGGATCTCTTTAATATCCTGGCCATTTTAATTACCTTGACAGCGTTATTCAGCTATATCAATCACCGCTATATCGGGCTTCCGATTACTATCGGTGTGATGTTTATTGCATTGTTGATGTCATTGCTGCTGAATCTTCTGGATGCACTGGGGTTTGGCCTGAAGCATTATGCGCAGATGGTGCTGGGCAGTATTCAGTTTGACAAGACCCTGCTCCACGGGATGCTCAGTTTTTTGTTGTTTGTCGGAGCGCTTCACATCAATCTGGGTGATCTTATGGAGCGCAGATGGAGTATCGGTATCCTGGCAACACTGGGTACTCTCATGTCTACCTTCCTTGTGGGTACGTTTACATGGTTTGGCTTAAGATGGTTCGGGTTTGAGCTGTCATATATCTACTGCCTTCTTTTCGGGTCCCTTATCTCCCCAACCGATCCTATTGCGGTACTCAGTATCCTTAAGACCACGAGTGCTCCAAAGAGTCTTGAAATGAAGATTGCCGGTGAATCGCTTTTTAATGACGGGGTGGGAGTGGTGGTCTTTATTGTTATCCTGGAGATTGCAACAGGTGCACATGAACTGCATGCAGGCCATATAGGATTGCTGCTGGTTCAGGAAATAGTCGGGGGGGCGTGTCTGGGGCTGGGTCTTGGCTATCTTGCGTATCGGATGCTCAAGAGTGTTGACAATTACCAGGTTGAAATACTCATTTCACTGGCCCTTGTGGTGGGAGGCTACGCATTGGCGCGTGTCCTGCATTTCTCAGGCCCCATCGCTATTGTGGTGGCAGGACTGTTGATCGGAAATCATGGCCGGTTGTTTGCAATGTCGGATGAAACACGTCTGCAATTGGATACCTTCTGGGAGCTTGTTGACGGAGTCCTCAACGCAGTGCTGTTCGTATTGATTGGCCTGGAGATACTGATACTCACCTTTACAAAACAATATCTACTGTTGAGTCTTTTAATTATTCCATTTGTATTAACTGCTCGATTTATATCCATTGGAATTCCCTTGACGCTGCTGCGCCGTTTCAGGACTTTCAGTCCGGGAGCGGTCCGCATATTGACATGGGGAGGTCTCCGTGGCGGCATATCGGTTGCTTTAGCGCTCTCCATACCGCCCGCCCCTGAAAAAACCCTGATTCTTATCTTTACATATACTGTTGTGCTCTTTTCAATCCTGGTGCAGGGGAGTACCATAGAAAAACTGGTGAAGCATCTTATGCGTTGAAGGAGAACTCTTATGTTGGTCTCCGTATTGTCGGTTCTGAATCTGGGTGCTCTGGTGATAGCGGCTATTTTTGCCTATGAATCGCGGCGGGAGCGGGAGATCAGGGCCCACAGAATTGGGCTTGCAGGGGTGGGATTTCATTTCCTTTTGGGATTGGCGATCCTTTTCTTTCCCGGAATTCGAACTCCAGTGGTGTGGTTTTTTGGAATCTTTCTGACCGGCTTTGCCCTGTTGCTGATTCCACCGCGAAAAAACGCCCGGTCCCTTAAAGGCGCAGCTGGATATCTAACGGTGGACGGGAGCGGGTTTCTGCTCATGGATGAGCGGGACATTCCCTTTGCCCGAAACCGATGTTTGATTCCCGGTTCAGAACAATATGAAGCCTATTACCGCATGCACCCGGAACGTAAGGATCATGACGATCGCAGGCGGGAGAGAGGGGGACCCCTGGGCCGGCCCGGGTCCATTGACCAAAGCTACCGTCCCAATGTGTCCATGCTGGTGTCCTCCTTTGAACTGCCCAACATGGTGGGCCACAAAGCCCGGGTGAACCCCGGATCAGCAGGCGCTCAGAGTACCTATGCCGCTAAAGGCGAAACCCCGCCGCCTTTTTCCATGGACCCGGCCAAAGCAACGCGCATCGTCAAAGAATGGGCCCGGCATCTGGGTGCAGACCTGGTGGGCGTCTGCAAAATTAATCCCCAGTGGGCTTACAGCCACAAAGGAGAGATCCATTACGGCGAGTGGGAGGAGTGGGGGAAACCGGTTCCGGAACCGCTTCCCTATGCGGTGGTGGTAGCGACGGCTATGGACAGCAACATGGTGGCAACGGCCCCCCACACGCCTGCAGTTGTGGAAAGCGGCTACAATTACGCCCGGGGGGCCTACATTACCACCATTATGGCCCAGTGGTTCGGCAATATGGGCTACCGGGCAGTTGCAGAGCATAACCGGCATTACGACCTGCTCATGGTTCCCCTGGCCGTTGATGCCGGGTTGGGTGAACTGGGCCGACAGGGATATCTAATTGCGGACAGATACGGTCCCCGGGTGCGTCTGTTTGCGGTCCAGACGGATATGCCCCTGGTGCCGGACCGGCCGGTGGATCTGGGGGCTGAGAAATTCTGCGAAACCTGCCGCAAATGCGCCGAATCCTGTCCTTCGAGTTCCATTCCACGGGAACGACGTAAGACCACGGACCGCCGGATTCTGCGCTGGAAGCTGAATGAGGATACCTGTTTTGATTATTGGGGGAAAATTGGAACCGATTGCTGTGTGTGCATGGCGGTCTGTCCTTTTTCAAGACCTTACCGCAGCATCCACAAGCTGGTCCGGTATCTTTTGAGACGCTCCGCCCTGGCACGCATCCTGTTTCCCCATGTAGACAATTTTATTTACGGGAGAAAATGGAAACCCCGTAAACCGCTGGAGTGGATGGCTTGGCCCAAATAAGAGAAGTAGAAACTGGGGGACATCCTGTAATGCTCCTTATGTCTTCTTTTTATCAGTCCCTTTCATTTTATCAAAGGCGCGGCGGGCCAGTTCCTCGGAATACTTGTCCCAGGGGTGTGTACCCCCGTCGTCTTCCCAGCGGTCCACTGAAAAATGGCATCGGTCAGCGCCGTGGGGAATGATCTTGTCCACCACCGGGTGAAATTTTTTCCCGTTGAAATCTTCGCAGGCCCGGATCATGCCTTCCACGAAATAACGCTGCACACGGCAGTCAAAGGCGGTGTAACGGTCCTGGTGGGGGCACCAGAGAATATCGAAATCGCACCGCTCTTCACTGGTAATCCAGGGTTTTTCAAGGGACGCATATAGAATGGTGTTGATTCCGGTTACAATGAAAGAAGTGAGTTCCACATCAGACAGATCCTCCGGAAACTCGGAATTATCAAGAAATTGCTGACAGGCTTCGTATCCGGCTTTGTTGATGGCCCGGCGCACCACGGCCTGTCCTTTTTCGCCGAACTCCTCTTCCACGTCCTTGAGGATGTTCAAGACGCCGGTGGCCTGCATGGTACCCCATACAAAAAGAACAGCTGGGTCAAAATCATCCCGATCTTCTAAGGCGCCGCGCAGACTATCGACAGCTTCTTTATAAGGCGGACCCAGTTTTACCCCTGAATAGGTTTTTTCAGCGCGCTGTCCTTTGGACCAGATCCCTTCTTTGGTCGGGTATTGTGGTTTGGGCATATCATTATCTCCTTTCTTTCTCAGGTTGTATTTCCGGGCGGTTCACCGAACACTATAATCTTCGGCCCGGCAATGAGGCCCCGTCCCGGGGCCGGCCTCTGTTGAAATATTTATAAAATGAAAAACTAATGGGCGTTGTGTGAAAATGTATTAAAATAAGGCGTCTTGAGTGGAAAGAGCATTGCACATCTCTCAAGTTTATGCAACACCGACAGATGAATAAATTC
>JACNJD010000381.1 GCA_014382715.1 Candidatus Desulfacyla euxinica
AAGGTGCTCGGGAGCATCGAAAAGGGATTCCTTTGTTTGCTTATTCCGGAAAAGGCTGAGATAGGCCCGCCCCCAAGGGCCTGCGCGAGAGGACGGACCCGTGGTTGGCCCTATTTGGCTTTTTTAACCCATGAAGGCAGGACAATATTACCCTCTGCCAGGCTCCCGGGATATACTATCTTTCTCTTGCCGTCTTCCGTCCACTGGAAAAAACATGCCGCTGCTGTCTTATTCGGGTCGGTGCCATAAATGACCTGATGGCCCTTGTCGAACTTGATCCTGCCCATAACGCCCTTCTTGTCCGTCTTCTCCACCTCGGCTACGATCTTGTCTGCGTCCAATGAACCTGCCCTCTCAATGGCCTCCTTCAGGATATAAACAGACTCGTAGGAAGGCGCGGGGCCATGTCCCGACTCAATCCCTTTACCGTACTTCTTTTTATATGCGTCATAAAAGGCCTTGGCTGGCGGGTATTTTGCTGACGGGATGTTTCCTATCTCAAAGATAGCGTTCATAAGACCACCGATTTTTCCATTAAAGGTCTTCCAAGCCGCCTGCCCGGCCATGGGAGATATAAAGCCGGCGATCAGGGCCGGGACCTTAATGCTCTTCCACTGTTTGACTAATACCCCGCTCTGGGGCATATCAAAGCAGGTAAAAAGGACATTGGCTCCCTGCCCCTTTGCCTTCATCAGCCCTGAGGAAAAATCGGACGAACCTGTGGGATACTGGTCGTGGCCCAGAATCTCCCATCCGGCCTTGGGAAAATACTTCTTGGCCATGAAGCCGGCCGTGCCGCGGGCCCATGCAATATCCTGATTCATCAGGTAGACCTTGTTAAAACCGAACTCATTCTTCAGGGTGCCCATGGTTCCGCCCAAGAGTCTTGCCCAATAGATAACATTGAGAGAAACTCTAAAAATGTATTTGTATTTCTCGGGGTCTTTTTTGATTCTCGCCTCTGTTCCCGGACTCATGGCAATGGTCCCGAGGAGGGGGACCTTATATTTTGCTATGATATCCATCCCGGCCAATAAGGCCTCGGATCGGAAGGGCCCTACCAGGAGGGCTGTGGGCTTTTTCTCTAATATGATTTTCTCTAACCCTAAGAGTGCTTCCGGGACGGGCACCCCTGCTGCTGCATCCCGCAGGTCGATGGATTCAATCTTGAAAGGCCTTTTTGAAGATCCAACCTGGACACCCCCTGCGGCGTTTATCTCGTCTACAGCCATTTGAACGGCCTTGAGTGATTCCTTACCCTCCAGGAAGCCTAAAGAGGTAGGCACACCAACAACAATCGGCTCGGCAGCCGATACCAAAGGAGTTAATACAAGCCAGACACACGAAAAGACCAACACAAAGGATAATAAAAGAAAGCTTTTTTTCATGGTTCCCTCCTCGTAAATTAAATGGTTGTTACTATCTCCGAAGGACCCTATGTCCTACATTTCTCACGCAAAGCCGCAAAGCCCGCAACAAACAAGAAAACTTTAGTGACTTCGCGCCGTTGAGTAAGTTTCCTATCCTTTAGATTTGTCTGAGTTTCGCGGACGACGCCCGTTTCACGCTTCACTCAAGCGGCTGATCTGAACAATAAATTCTTCCAGATCATCAAGGTCAGGGCCGGTGATAATTTCGTACATACGAGCGTAATCTATCTCCCAATACCGATGAACAAGCAGATTTCGAAACCGGGCCATCTTGGCCAACCGCAAAGAGAGTTCCCGGTCAATCAGATCGTGATCGCAGAGGAGTTGAAAACAGCCCGCATATTCTTCCGGAACTTCCTTAAGAACCTTTGCAGCAACATGGAGACAGGTATCGATGGCCGCTTCGGTAGCCACAATCAGTCGGAAACTGGCAATGTCCTGCTTGTCTCTCTCTCTTAAAAACTCATCCAAAGAGATATCCCCAAAGAGCCTCAGTCTCTCCACCGAGTCCCTGATATCCCTGAATTTGGCGTACAGCTTATCAATATTGAGCAATTTCATGTCATGGCTTCTATCATATACCTGTGCCTAACGGGGGCCATGTCCAGATAACCTCGTGCAACACGGACCATGAATTCCGTCAGCGAACCTTCATCTCGTACAAACAGGATCTGACCCCTTATCACATGATAACAGAAGGAGAGAGGCGCCTTGTTGATCACCTTAAGTTCAACCACGCAAAGGTAATTAAGCGCCTCTTCAATTTGTTGACAAAGCCGGGCCTCATAATCCCAGAAATCAGCGGAGTCCATGCCTCTGACAAAGATGCCCAGATCAATATCCCGGAAGAAGGAACCATCAAGGAAAGAGCCGTGAAGAAACGCAAACACAATTTCCGGTTGTCCGCTTACGACTGCCGTGATCTCCTTTAGGATTTCACGCTGCTGTTCTTCCCTCAGGATATGCCGCGTTGTCCCCATCATCTTCCCTTTTTCGATTTCAGACCTTTATCCATACTGATGAGATTCATAGTGACTAAATAGCTCCCGAACAGAAACCCGGAAATCAAAAATACCCAAGATTGTTTATCGATGTGTAGTGAGTTTAAGTTGCTTCAATTAATCCGCAATCCGCAATCCAAAATCCGCAATCCAAAATATACCCCAGACAAAATTAAAGATCAACTTGTCTTTTGGCATATAAAGGCCTGTTCCATAAAAAAACCCCCTTCCTAATTAAAGCTAAGGAAGGGGGGTTCCTGTTCAACAGAGCCCTAACACGAATTAGGCTCTTGGTTAACTTTTATTGTTTAGAATGTGATCTGGAACTGAACACCGTAAATGGCGTACTTTCCAAACTTCACTGAGTCCATAGTATCAATATCGATGTCTCCGTCGTCATACCACATCACTTCAGGTCTGATCCTGAAACCCTTTGCAAGGTCAATTGGGACACTGAAGCCAAACATTTTGGTTTTGGCCGACATCTTAAGAGTATCGAACTTGTTGTTGGTGCCCATCTGGCCGTACATAATATGCGGCGTCACCGGACCAAACTTATAGTTCAAGTCAATCCAGAGGCTGTAGGTATCGGCATTGTTAATATTGTTGTCTTGCCTTAAGGACGCAAAGGAAATCAATGCCGCCGGGGATATACCAGCCAGGCCCCGGGTGTTTCCCCAGTTCTGGCCATAGTTAACTTCAGCTGCAGCCCCGAACGGACCGAACCCGGCTTTGATGCCAAGGGAGCCGATCAGGGTGGTCACATTGTCATCAACAGGGGCACCAGTAAGACCGGTAGGATTGTCGACGGCCCGGCGCTGCCACAGGACACCGGGATATACCGCGACCGGACCAAAGCGGAGGGGAACGCCTATATCAATCCTGGGGATGACGGTGTTTTGCGCGGAATAGTCAAACCAGGGGCCGACCGGCCAGGCGTTCCAGGTCGCGCTCGTACCACCAGCCATGGTCCCATTGGGGTCCACCAGGGCGATCTCCAGCCTTGCGACCTTACCGAACTTAAACGTTCCCCTGATCTGCGCTTCACGACTGGAATAGTAATCGCCGTAGCCCACACCAATGATGTTTACGCTGCCTGACCTGGTACCCAAGAGCTGTGAGGGGTTCAGGGGTGAAAAGGGTGTCTGGGTCTTACCAACCATGATCTGAAAATTCGGGCTCATATCCCACCATCCATAGGCATGCCTGAGGCTGACGCCGTTGGAAGCGCTTTGATTCAGATTACCGCCGTCCTGGCCGAGGCCTAACTCGATATACATCCCCACGTTGTCTTCATTCGTCCAGCGCGTATACAGACGGGTGATATTCGGCACCTGGATGGCTGTTTGGTTGTAGGACGTTGTGCCGTCGCTGACGCCCCTGTAAGAAGCGTTATCTTTATCCCTGTTAAGATAGTAGAAATCGGTAAATACAATACCGCCGATCTTAACCTTTGCCATGGCAGGCATGGTAAAAACAACCAGCAGCAGAACTGCCATACCAATTACAAATAGTTTCTTCATTTCTCTCT
>JACNJD010000037.1:0-2122 GCA_014382715.1 Candidatus Desulfacyla euxinica
CTCAAGATGTACCGTGCCAAAGAGGTCGGTCCAAACGATTTCCCCGGGTTGTATAACGCGGTAAGTCAACTGTCCCACAGTGCAGCGCTGCCAATGCCTCGCATCTATATAATCCCTGAGGAGTCCCCCAATGCTTTTGCAACTGGGAGAAACCCTGAGCATGCAGTAATTGCAGTTACCGAGGGACTGCTCAAATCGATGGATGACGAAGAGGCCACAGGGGTACTCGCCCATGAGATGTCTCACATAAAGAACAGGGACATCCTGATCGGCTCCATTGCCGCAACCATGGCCGGCGCCATTATGATCTTGGCTACCATGGCCCGCTGGACAGCCTTTTTTGGGGGAGGATCAAACGACGACGAGGGAGGGGGCGGTCTTGGCATAATCGGTCTGATTGCCATGTCAATACTTGCGCCGATCGCGGCCATGCTTATTCAGATGGCCATCTCCAGATCCAGGGAATACCTGGCCGATGCTACGGGGGCACGGCTCGCAGGCAATCCCGAAGGCCTGGCAAAAGCCCTTGAGAAATTGGGGGCATCATCCAAGCGTCTGCCCATGAAGGCTAATCCGTCTACTGCCCACATGTTTATTATAAACCCGCTCTCAGGCAAAAGCATGATGAACCTCTTTTCAACCCACCCACCCCTCGAGGAAAGGATCGCCCGCCTCAGGGGGGGCAGGCCCGATCTGCCGATAGAAGAGAGGAATGATGATATGGGTAAGAAAGCGGCAGAGGCCATGTGGAGGCATTTGTCAGGAAAGTAGTTGCAGACCGCTGAAGATATTACATGAGCTGAGGCCGATCTTATCCTTCATTTCAACCACGTAATCGGGTCTTATCTCATCTTTCCAGCGTGGATACCCACCCTGCCAAACGTATTTGATCAACTCTTGAAACCCGGTCCTGGTAAATCTGTAGGGACCGATTGAGATCTCTTGTGTCTCCTGCCCAATAGCAAAGGTAATCTGAGATAGCTTTGCGAATTTCTTGATTATCTTCTCAATCTCTTTCCGGGTATTTGCTCCTTCGGGCTTCTGCCTGAAGTCCTCTGGCCTTTTCGGGAATGGAAACATTCGGTATACCTCGCCTATGAAACCGGTATAATGAATCCCGTGAATCGCCCCCATAAGGTCTCCGATATCTTCCGGATCTGAAATATTATAAACATCCCATGATGCCTCGTAGGACCCATGCGGGTTTTTTTCAGCTATTTCTATTAGATAGTTGCAGAATTCTGTGGCAAAAAAGAAATAGCGGTCGAGAAGAAGCATGTCAGAGTCGATATTAAAAAAGCCAAAGGCAATGTCGCCGTGGCTGATGGATTTGAAGGCCAAAGGCATGGCGGTTCCTTTCTGTGGTCGTCAAGTGGTTGAGTTCCGCTTGCAGGGAAACGTCAAAGTCAGTGCTAAATCGTTAGTATCAGCTGTTTCTGGGAACCTCAAAATCCGAAATCCAATCCCGCCCTGCGGGACCAAAATCGCAAATCGGTGTTGACCCGTCCGCAAAAATGCTTAACATATCAAATTAATTGTTCAGGTCCCAGAAGTCTATGTCTGTTAAGATCTATAACAAAATTCCATTTTTCACAAGGAGCAGGAGTATGCACTCAGAGAGCAGCACGAATAGGAAATTTACCGGCGCGTCCAAATATGTCCTGGATGAAGAATTGGCCAAGATTGTAAATATCACCATGGCCCTGGAAATGCCCCTCCTTCTCAAAGGAGAGCCAGGGACCGGCAAGACCATGTTGGCTCACGCCATTGCAGAGGCCTTGAAAATGAGGCTGATCGTCTTGAATGTCAAATCGAGCATGAAGCTTGTGGAGGCCCTTTACCAGTATGACACCCTGACGCGGCTGAACGACAGCCGTTTCGGTGACTCCAAAAGGGATGTCAGTAATATTGAAGAGTATATCAAGATGGGGAAGATAGGACAGTCCTTTGTTTCGGAAGAAAGGGTGATCCTCCTGATCGACGAAATCGACAAGGCAGACACCGATTTCCAGGACGACATGTTGGACGTCTTAGATCAGATGGAATTTGATATCATTGAAATTGACAAGACCAAAACGGCCAAAAAGAGGCCGGTCATTATTATCACATCCAACGCCAAGAA
>JACNJD010000037.1:2469-3933 GCA_014382715.1 Candidatus Desulfacyla euxinica
CCGGATTATGCGGTTGCACGAAATGCCGCCGCGCGAATAAAGATATAAAACTCGAAATTTGAAACTTGAAATTAGAAATTGAAGATCATACAATGTGAAACACCTTTTTCAAATTCCCAGTTCCCTTTGAGGTCCACATCATGTTTACGAGCTTTTTTTATCTGTTAAGACAAGTGGGGATCCCCGTATCACCCACCTCCTTTCTGCGTCTTCAAAAGGCGCTGGGTATGGGACTGATCACGTCTATTGATGATTTCTATACTGCTGCCAGGTCAATTTTAGTCAAGAGCGAGAGATATTTTGACCTGTATGACCAGGTTTTTGCACACCGCTTTGAAGGGTCCGAACTGAAAGAGCCTGAAGAATTCGAGTTAACCCAGGTGGCACAGGCAATGTTAGAGGAGTGGCTGAAAGATCCCAAGGAGATAGCCGATGCATTGGGGATTGATGAAGAGTCTCTCAACAAACTGAGCCCGGAAGAACTGCTCCAGTATTTTCTTGACCGGTTGAAAGAGCAGACAGAGGAACATCATGGCGGGAGTAAGTGGATCGGCACCGGTGGCACCTCCCCGGTGGGACATTCGGGCTATCATCCGGGCGGGATGAGAGTTGGAGGCGTTTCCAGAAATAAATCTGCGGTAAAGGTGGCCATGGACAGGAGATACCGCGATTACTCTCAGGAAGGTCCGCTCACACAGGCCCAGATTGGAGAGGCCCTGAAAAGATTGAGGAACATGGTACCCACGGGGCCCAAAGACGTGGTTAATATTGATGAAACCATCTACCAGACCATGAAAAACGCCGGGGAAATAGAGATCATGTTCGATAGGAGCGTGAAAGACCGCCTGAAGGTGATCCTGGCCATAGACAATGGCGGTTGGTCCATGGATCCTTACATCGAGATGGTGCAGACCATTTTTAATTATGCGCGTTCCCAGTTCAAGGAATTGAAGACGTTCTTTTTCCACAATACAATCTATGACAATATCTGGGAAGACCCTCCCAGGTTTAAGAAACCACATTCGGTTAACGAACTGGCCCGTCGTGATCCGGAGACCCGGTTTGTTATCGTCGGCGATGCAAGCATGGCCCCCTATGAACTGATGGCCACGGACGGATCGATACATATCGAGGAGAGATCAACGAGATCGAGCTATGAGAGACTCCGGTTCATAGCCGATACCTTTCCGCATTCCGTGTGGCTGAATCCCAAGATGTCTGCTGAATGGCCCTATACCCGAACCATCAATGCGATCCGCGAGATATTTCCCATGTTTGAACTGACCATTGACGGCCTTGAAAAGATGGTGGCCTTTCTAATGAGTGATAATTAAGAGCCACGGGGCTCTTTTTTGCAAATTTGTTGGTAAGGGCCATTGTCACCTCCTCTAAATGATCCTCCGGAACCATCCTGTTTACAAGACCCCAGCGTTCCGCATCTTCGGTCTCTATCATTTCTCCTGT
>JACNJD010000297.1 GCA_014382715.1 Candidatus Desulfacyla euxinica
GGGTGGGGGATTTTGAAGTGGCCACAGGTGGGGGATTTTGAAGTGGCCATCCGGGTAGATCCCTGATAGGTTTCCCCTTGTATAGGAACACATGGTTGGCTTCACCGGCCTTTCGGATAACACGGGTTTCCTCTTTCAGGATGTTTAGAAGGTTGTCACAAATGGGGATGGTTCGGGCCTCGTGGTCTTTAGTATCCCCTGCCTCAAGCTTTATAGCCCTGTTACCCAAATCAACCTTATCCCAAGTCAAGTTCAAGATCTCTCCCTCTCTCATGCCTGTATAGTACCCCATTGCAAGGATAGGCTTTAAATGTAACGAGGCATGGCTCAAGAGACCCTCAAACTCATTTGGAGACAAAACCCGATCCCGTGCATTGGAATTGCCCTTCAGGAGCTTCTTGACTGCCTTAAACACCCTGAGGGTGTCACCACTGATAAGACCATTATCGAAACCCTTGATAATCATGGTCTTTGCGGCCCCTGTCTCTTGGTCAACCGTGGCATCAGCCCTGCCTTCCTTTTTTCGTTTCATCTGGTAGTTTTCGAGATCAGCAGGTTTTATCTGGCTTACGATAAAATCCCCAAATTCTGAATTGAACTTTTTAAGGGCCAGTTCAACCCGCCAGAAGGAAGACAACACCTTGACCCTCTCAAGGTTCAAATACCATTCCGCCAATTCATTAAAGGTCATTCTCGTATCCTGTTTAATGTCCAGGATGCGATTCTCCGCCTTCTGGACAACCCGCTTGCTGTGGGCCTTCCGTGCATCTTCGATGGAATAGGGGTTCAACCCTTCACCGGAGACCGCCTCCCGTTTCTGTTTTCCATCAGGTAAACGATAGTCAATCCAGAACTTGACCTTTTGACTGCGCTTCATTTTGTCCATGTTGCCACCACATTTACAGGTCTTCTTTTTGACCGTTATCTTCCTGTGGCATAGTGGACATTCCGCCAAAATAGACATATCAACCTCCTTTCTCGAGATACTCTTTTAGCAATTTAGGGATTAACTCCTGTAAAGTCATTTTTTCCGACAATGCCTTTACCCGGGCTTCGTGCCACAATTCCGGGTCCACCCTGATTGACTTTGTAACTAATTTCACCCTTGACCACCTCCTTTCATATTGTCTTTATTGTAAAGATAATAAAACAATGAAAGAATGTCAAGGGGTAATATCACTTTTTTTCAAATAATCCCTCAATCATCATGCTGTATCACAATATAAGTGCTGTCAGTCTCCAAGTCTCCCGGGACTCCTATCCAAGTCTGATCCCCGTCCGTCTGACCATAACCAGCTTCTCCGTTAGGCCCGACAAGAACGATATCCCCATCATTCTCATACGCTAACCAGCTTTCCACCTTAGAACCCTTCAGAACCGTGGCGCTGTCAGCATACACAGTGCCGGTAAACAGCAGAATTGCCAAAATGATGATTGCCTTTTTCATGGTGTCCCCTCCTTCCTAAATGGGCAACTTTTTGGTCCTTTCTTTTTTTTCCTCTTTGTATCTCTTTTTTTCAGGAGCGAATCGAATGAAAGGAAATCTAAGTTCAACTTCAAGAATTTCTCCGTCTCTTTCAATCTTCGCCTTTACAGTTTCTCCTTGTTTAATACGCTTACCGATTTTCCGATAATTCTTGACATCAGCGTAACTGTGAATGGTGACGCCATTAAGCTCTACAAGTTTGTCCCATTCCCGCAGCCCTGCTCTTTCTCCGGGCGAACCGGAAAAAACTCCATAAACCACAGCACCTGTTGCGTCCCGTTTGAATGTAACTCCGAGGTTTGCCATACCTAAGGCGTTGCACAATTCAAAAGCGACCAAATTAGATAACATATGGTATAAATCAGCATCTGGCACAGGGCTCCAAAAAAATCGGTCTGCAGGGGGGTATGTCATAGCCCAAACCTTTGTGAGTTGGTATATTATATTTCCATTTCTGGTATCGACTATCTTCAAGGCTATTTGTACTGAAAGACGCCCCCCGTATTTGTAATTTGCGTAAGGCGTTGTTTTAGCATCAAAATAAAGCACATGGTCCACCTGTATTAATTGTGAGAGAGCCAAGGCTTCATCTCGAGTCAAGCCTGTCTTATATTCAAGTATTCTCCCACCTAAAACGACATCAAGATTTCCTGACTCGATAACCTCAATATTTGATGGGCTTTTCATAATTAGTTCGGTTAGACGTGATGAAATATGACCTACCCCTTCACCTGTTCCTATAATGCAGATTTTTTTTATAAGATTATCAATTCTATGTTTTGGATAAGTTGCATGGATGGTATCACGCTTGATTTGTGATTGAGCTCGCTGAAACCTGTTCTGGCAAGAAACTAGGCTGACAAGAAACAAAAGACAAAGGACAGTTAAACATATTCTATATTTCATCTTCTTTCCCTCCTTTTATGCACAAAATGAAAAATGCTATGCTCCCACTGGTTAATCTGGTCATTCCTTCCCAGCAGACCACCTGATGAGAGGTCGGAGTCCTATTTTATATGCATCCACCCAACCACCTATCGTAGCCTCATCGACAGTAAGTTCTGTACCTAACCCGAATGGACCACAACTGCCAACCGTCATCTCCCCACGAACATATTCCCACCTGTCAAATGCCTTTCTCCCATCCTTGGTATAAATAGTCAGGTAGTCTGTTACAGTTGGTTTAAGCGAGAACATTTTCCGAGTATAAGACCATTTGGTATAGATACAGACAACCGCCTCTACATTTAAAGATTTGCAGAGACTCTCGACTATCTCTGGCTCAATCTTACAACCTTCAACTCCATAAAAGATATTGTGGCCATCGGGGTCATTATCTGCGGCTGGTACGCTAAACATTCGGAGAGCCGTTCCCTTAATCATTGGAAAATAAAGGTTGCTATAGTAGAAGGCACTTGGTGCCTCTTTTTCCCATACCTCACATCCCACTGTTGAATTGTGATATCCCGTGTAACGTTTGGTTAATGCAGAAGAGAATTTTAGATAAGTCTTGTTTTCGAGGACTTGAGAGAGCGGTACCATGTCGAAATATTTACTTAGTTGCATTTCTGCGTATTTGAGCATTCCATCCATTTGATTGCAGACAATGGATCTTTTATCTTCTCCTTTATTCCAGACTCTTATATGCTTGCCATAGTCAGAAATAACAAAAGATACCAGAGCCATCTTTGCTCGTAATTCAACGGCTGGTTTCAGCGGTTCATGTGAGCAACTCAAAAGAACAAAAAACAACAGAAAGATACCCATTAAACATTTCACTTTCATGATAACCCCCTTTTCAGTGTCAAAAAATGCCATATACGCACCTATTTTAAGCGGTACCTTAAACCCATACTGACTACCTCTTTGACCCTTAACGTGGATTCTGATACCCTCCGTTGGGCCTGTGGGTCGTTCCATGACCATATAATACCGGATTGACAGATACGGTCACAAGTTGAGGACTTTTTTTAATGTTTAACCGGTTCATCAGTGGCAAAGACTACATCCCAGCTATAAGTTCCAGTTCTTCTATTAAACGCACACGATGCTCTTTTATCCATTCAGCACCATTTCGGGCAAGAAGGTTTTGCGTTCCCCTAATAGCAAAGCGCTTCATATCCTCTGTGTCAATAAACGGAAGTTCATCTACCCCGTGCAGTGTCAAAACGTCTTCGTATGTCAATGCTTCTTTATCCATTATTTCCCCTTTTTTGTTTCTGACAAGTGTTTTTGAGAGTGACAACCATATGGTCTAAGGTTTCAGCCGGGATGACCCTTTGTGGAGCATCCACGGGCCACAAAGCAGTTTATGGTATCGACACCGATTTAATTCTTTACCAGTTTCACTGATGTAATTCAGTGCCATTCCCACCGATGTAATTTTAGTCCATTCATATAATTCCCTGAGGTTTTTTAAAAATTATCCTTTTTATTCCTTTAAT
>JACNJD010000328.1 GCA_014382715.1 Candidatus Desulfacyla euxinica
CTGGGAGAAAGAGGCGCGGATGATGTATCGGGCCAGGTTTTCCATGGCCTCTTCACTCCCTGGCTGAATTCTGGACCCACAGAACACGTTGAAACCCGAATGACGCCACTTCATGAGCATATCAACCATGTCTTCAGTGATCTTGCCTTTGGACAGGAGCATCTTGAAGACCTTGTGCCGGAAGATCTCCTCCAGATGTTTCAGTTCGAACAGCGGCGCTACT
Source organism: Candidatus Desulfacyla euxinica (assembly GCA_014382715.1). GTDB lineage: Bacteria > Desulfobacterota > DSM-4660 > Desulfatiglandales > Desulfatiglandaceae > Desulfacyla > Desulfacyla euxinica. The sequence goes on from JACNJD010000328.1 coordinate 224, forward strand.
CGGAACATGCCGTTTCCACAAAAACAGCCGTCGGTGCAGAGCACATGCAGATGCGGATGCCATCCAAGGAAATCGCCAAACGAATGTATTGCCACAACGGCCCCTGGAACGGCCCCCTCTTCCGGTACGGCTTTCTTTTCTGAGGCGTGATCCTTCTTATTGGCGTCTTAGGGCCCGTATATAATAGTACCTTGAATCTAACTTGCAGATTGGCGTATCAACAATTGAAAGGCCGTTGGATTCAATCATTTCTCTGAAGCTCTCCACTCTGGATCGCAGAGCATTTTCTTGAATCACCAATGTTCCGTTCTGCTTTAGGAATTTGCCCACATCTTTGTAAAACTCCCTGTGAAGGGCCCAGTCTTTGTCCAAAAATATGATTTCAGGGCTTCTTTTCTTAGTGCAAACACGCTTAAAATGTGGGGGATTCCCTACGACCAAATCCCATTTTTCAGAAGGAGGGATGTTTTTGAGATTATCTGAAAGATAGACCGTGACCTTGCTTTCGAGGTTGTTTAATCGTACTGTTTTTGAGCATGCCTCAATGGCTAAAGGATTTATGTCTGCAAGGCATAGTGTTTTGCAAAGACCATGCGCAAGGAGAGAAAAGCCGATAAAGCCTGGTCCCGAACACCACTCAAATACTCTTTTCTGAGGTGGAAAATTCCCTCCTATAAAATCGATATAATCTTGACCAAAATCAGCTCCCCCACCGTCTAATTTGTTTGTGTAATAGACTTTAATCCCCTGAAATTCGACATAATCGGTTAATTTTCCCATAATATGCTTCCTATTCTTGGGCTACTATCTAAACTAATTTCAACCCGTTAATCCTGTCGAGGCAGAATAGCGAACACTTCAAGAAAAGGGGTCAAGTCTACTCTTGACCCTTGCCCAGTTCAAACATCATGGCGTCGATGTCGTTTTCTATTCGCTTATTCTTTACCATCTTAGGCTTTAATTCTCTATTAAAACGCGGATTAGGCATCAAGGGTCAAGAGTAGACTTGACCCCCTTTAGACCCTTAAAGTTATCGTGCATTGGAGAGGGAGACGAAAACCAGAAGGGGTTTTGGGTAGACCATGAGGGGATCTGTCTCAGGTCAAGTCCTGATCCCATTCGTGAATCCTAGTCCCCCTCAGACTCTCCGCAGGATCTTGCCCGCCCTTTGGTCCGTGGCCTTTCCATTGTCAATGGCCAGGACACCGTTGACCAGCGAGTATTCCACTCCTTCCGAGTAGCGATTCTCAATTTCAAAGGTCGCATTGCTTTTGAGCTTTCCCCTATTGATCACCACGATATCTGCGAAGTATCCCTCTTCGATCCTGCCTCTTTCCCGTAGCTTGAATTTATCGGCAGGAAGAGAGGTCATCTTCCTGATTGCAGAGGGAAGATCCATCCGTGCTCCTTCAGCAGGCAAGACGAACTCTGTCAAGACCCTTGTGGCGTTGTCGAAGCTTCTGGGGTGGACGATCGGCGTTTCACGATCCTCAGAGGATGCAAGTCCGTCGGAGCTCATGAAGATATGGTCCCCAGGGATAATGCCGTCCTTGACGTCTCCGTGGATTTCATCAGAATACGCGTACGGCGCGGGGACGTCAGGGTCTTTAGCAACAATATCCACGAAACATTCCGCCGGTGTCTTGCCCTTGTTTTCGGGAAATTCGGGTTGTTTGACCAAGTCCGATATATACTGCATGTTGTAGCGCTCATCCTCCCAGGAGCAGATCTGAATTTTTTCCGCCGGAATGTATTCGTCGAAGACCTTTTGAATGGCTGCCTGCACTTCTAGTCGTTTCTCGCCACTCTTGTAGATGTCCTTGATGCCATTCACCTTTTTGTACTTTTGCGGCAGGCGGTAGTTGAGGGGGCCCCATCCAATATTATACGTATGGATGCACCCAGTTACATCAATCGCGTGCGGTCCCTGTCGTGCGTTTTCTATCTTCTCAAGGATCTGAGATGCAGTGACGTCATTCCACGGTGTGTTGACCTGAAGATGGGACACATGAACGGGGATATCAGCTTCTATTCCAATTTTAATGGCCTCATCGATCGATGTAAGCACCCCCCAATCGGTGGGTGGCACCCCCGTCCCGGTTTGGTCTCTGGTGTGTGACGTATACAGCCCATCATATTTCCTCACGACCTTAGCGAGTTCGATTAACTCGGTGGTATCGGAATAGCTCCCCGGGTCGTACTCGAGCCCTGTGGAAAAACCGATGGTACCCTGTTCCATCTGCGTCTCAAACCAGCCCTTCATGAATAAGAGCTGAGCATCACTCAGAGGCTGTTCGGGTTGGGGATCGAACAAAACCTGTCGTATTAAACTGTGCGGGGCAAGGGTGCAGATGTTCGTTCCATATCCCCCCAACTTATCCAACTTATCGAAGAACACTTTTATATCGGGGTATCCAGCGCCACAGTTCCCGCCTACCACCGTCGTGACCCCTTGGTACAGGTAGTTGAAGCTACCGGTCAGGTCTTTCGGAAAAACATCGATAGGCTCAAGGAGCAGGTAAGTAAGATCTACGTGCGTGTGTACGTCTATGAACCCGGGGCATACCAAGAGACCCTGGGCCTCTATGATCCTCACACCCGCGCCCGTGAGATTGCCAATGGCAACGATTCTGTCGCCAATGATTCCGATGTCCGCTATGCGGGGCGCATTGCCCATCCCGTCATGGATCTCGCCGCCCCTGATGAGGGTATCATAGGTCACATCCGAGCCGTTCTCTCCGCACCCTATGATGGGGGGCAGCACTCCAGAGACCGCAACAACTGCAGCGGTTTTTGCTGCATCCTTGAGAAAATCCCTTCTGGTCAACCTTCGCACATTTTCCATCGTCAACATCTCCATATAATTGTGGGCCATCCCACCGCGAATGGCGGTGGGGCTACAGGCAACAGAGTAACGGACTTATCGACATTTGAAGAACAAAATCAAAAAGATCACATCACACATTTCATGTTTATGCCCTCCAGATCTAAAGAGGGGTCGATTTATGAGACAAAAGGATAGGTCTTTTGTTTCTGCTAAAGTGGAGTATCGGCGGAACGGGACGATGTGTCAAGCCAGGGACGTTCCCCACATGTTATATGTCTTTTCAATGCCCTCTGATGCGAGGTTTCTTGCATTATGTTGTGGGTTGCCGTAACCCCCTGAAAACGGGTCGATTTTCGTCTTTGCGATGAGATATCCAGATTCATAATACTACAGCGTCATTTTTTTATAGACATCTAAAATCGGATAGTGTATAGGAAACCATAAGGGCGTATGAAAGAGTCACAGAGCAGCTACCGAAAGACCTGATCAAGCCGATATCGGTTTCGAACAGTAAAGGAGATTTGCGCCCTTTTAGTACACGGACATTATATCATAGAAACAGATGTCTCACACCATCAATACAGAACCAATTGGCGGCGACCTAAAAAAGTTAGGGTCGGTCACATTGAAATTAGCCAATGTGCAAACATTAGAGGCGCTCTGGGACCATCTTGTCAGTCAGTACCATTACTTGAGCTATAGAAAGCTTTTGGGGCATCGCTTAAAATATATTGCTTTCATAAAAGATCGTCCGGTTGCTGCTTTATCCTGGAGTGCCCCTTCATTGAAACTTCGCGTTCGTGATTATTTTATCGGCTGGTCCGACAAGCAGAGAAAAACCCACTTGAATCGAATAGCGAATAATAGTCGC
>JACNJD010000241.1 GCA_014382715.1 Candidatus Desulfacyla euxinica
TTTTCATATCAGATTAAGAATCTCTTCCACCTTACAGTATTTTTCAAAGTGGTCGGCAAGTTTGTCGTACTGATGAAATCGGCCCAGTCTGCCCTGCTTGGGAGGCCTTTCCTGCAGCCCTTTAGCCCGTCTGAAACGGTTGAGGAGGTCGCCTCTGAAGGCAGGTGAATCCAGGATGCCGTGGACATAGGTACCGGCAATCTTTCCATCCTTTAAAGACCATCCGTCTTCCCAGATGCGGCGTTTTCCAGGCTCGTGGATGCTCAAAAAAGGCTCACCCTCTTTTTTTATCACATCTTCAGCGTAACTCCTACCCATATGAATTTCATAGCCACTTACTCTTTTCTTATTAATCAGACACGTTCCGGTTATTTTTCGAACCACTTTTTCCATCTCAAGAACGGTTTTCATAGGAAGAAGACCGAGACCCCGGACCTCTTTTTTTTCCGATTCTACCCCAAAGGGGTCTTTGATGATCTCACCGAGAAGCTGGTATCCTCCACAAATCCCCAAGACCCTCCCCTCCCCTTTTACAAATTCCCCAATCTCCTTTTTCCATCCGGATCGGCTCAGCCACACGGCATCTTCCATGACATTTTTGGTCCCTGGAAGAATAAGCCAATCATATTCCGTAGAAAGCTCCCGGGGTCTGAGAAGATAGTTTAACACCACATCCTTCTCCCTTTCAATCCCCTCAACATCAGTAAAGTTGGAAATGGCAGGCAGTTTAAGGACCGCAATATTAACCGTCTTCGGACCGACAGGTTTCAGCACCCGTTTGTCCTCCTGGACAGCCACGGAGTCCTCCGAATCAATTAGGATATCAGTATAAAACGGGACCAGGCCAAAATTTGGTTTACCTGTCTTCTTCTCCATATAGCCCATGCCCGACATAAAGAGGTTTGGATCTCCACGGAATTTGTTAATCAGGAACCCAATGGACATATCCCTCTCTTTGCGGGTCATAAGATGAAAGCTTCCGATGATCTGTGCAAAGACGCCACCCCTGTCAATATCACCTATCAAAATACAGGGAGCCCCTGCCTCACGGGCCATGGGGAAATTTACCAGGTCATTCTGTTTCAGGTTCATCTCACAGCAGCTTCCTGCCCCCTCCATTATAATAAGATCATAATCTTTGGCCAGTCTGCTGTAGGAATCCATAACAACTTCTTTAAGCTTTGGTTTCAGATCATGATAATTCATGGCATCCATCTGACCCAGGACCTTTCCCTGGAGGATAACCTGTGCACCCAGTTCGGATGACGGTTTGAGCAGGATAGGATTCATGTGCACCGATGGAAGGAGTCCCGCAGCCTCAGCCTGGACGACCTGTGCCCGTCCGATCTCTCCCCCTTCTACGGTAACAAAAGAATTATTGGACATGTTCTGGGCCTTAAAAGGGGCGACTTTATAACCCCTTCGTTTGAATATGCGGCAAAATGCGGCTGAGACGATCGACTTTCCCACATCGCTGCCAGTACCCAAAAACATGATGGCTTTGGCCATTTCTTATTTTCTCTTTAAGATTGATTACGCCGCAAAAGGCGCAAAAAACAAAATTGGCATATTCTATTACGCAAGCAAAACCAGCACAAATATGATGCAACCCACCGCAACCCAGGCGGAACGTGTGAGGAGAGCGGCTGTCCTTCTGATGTGCTGTGGCAGCGGATCTGGACCGCCTTTGCCAAGCCATGGTTTATCTTTGTGACCATCAGGATAAACAGTGGGTCCGCCGAGACGTACCCCTAAGGCGCCGGCAACAAAGCTTTCAGCATGAGCGGCATTCGGTGAATCATGTTTCAGCCTGTCTCTCAAGGCCACCCTTATTCCGTCTGATGCCTCCAGCCTGCAGAACCACGCCCCGGCAAAGAGGAATATTAGAGATAAACGGGCAGGGATAAAGTTCATGATATCGTCAAGTTTTGCACCTGCCCAGCCAAACTCAAGGAACTCGGAATCTTTATACCCTACCATGGAATCTAATGTGCTTGCCACTTTAAAGGTTAGCATAAAAACTACAGCGGTCATGACCGGAGATAATCCGAATATGTATCCTAATATCCCGCCGCTGAGATACCAGAAAATGGGAGAAAGAAACCCATCTACAAAATTTTCAGCCATGGTCTCTATGGCCGCCCTGCTGATTCCCTTCTCATCTAAGAATCGAACCTCACGCCCCACCACCATTGAGATAGCTTTTCTCGCTTCAGCCAGATTATCCCCTTTCAATGCATGGTTCACCCTATCCATGTGGTAAAAGAGGTCTTTCAGGGCAAGACAGGAATAGCATACGAAAAGATCAAACCCGAGACTGAGAAGTATATTGATACGGTGAAGAACAAGACCTGATGCCAGGAAGGCGGTGAGAAAAATAAACACTACCATCATAACCAGAACTACTCCCCCCCATCTTCCATCCAGACCAGCACGCCTCAATATGTGTGTGAAAAAGGAGATACACCGGCCTATGAGTCTGATGGGGTGGAATCTGTAGCGGGGATCGCCAAGGAGGAGGTCAAGGATAAAGGCGAGGAAAAGGATTATGGCTGATTCAAACATAATTTCATATTCGACTAAGACGATGGAAACGAGGAAATAAGAGAGAGCAGCCGATCATTATCATCAGCCGTTTTAAGCCCCATGCGGAAGAAGTTTTCCTCAAGCCCAGGAAAATTCCTGCAGTCCCGTACATATACACCATTCGAGAGAAAATAATCTAACAGGTCATCCAGATCACCGGTCTTGACCCATTGGCACAGGATGTAGTTAGCTGAAGAGGAGAAGGGGATGACACCGTCAAGGTTCTTTAAACCTTCAAAAACCCTTCTCTTCTCTTCCCTGACAGCGACACGGGTCTCATCATCATAATCAGCACATTGAATGAGGAGTAATGCAACCCGATCAGCTATTCCGTTTATTGTCCACGGTTCCTTTGCGTTTTTCAGACGCGAGATAACCGGCTCACTCCCCATGAGCCCCCCCAGTCTGAGACCGGCAATGGCATAAAATTTTGTAAGCGAGTTGAGTACGAGAACATTGGGCCTGGGTTTTGCAGCGAGAAAACTGTTGCTTTGCCAATCATCCAAGAATTGAATAAAGGCTTCATCAATTATGAACCATTTTTCAGGGAACATCCGGGCCAATTTCAAGATGAGTTCCATGGAAAACAAGTTTCCTGTGGGATTGTTGGGACGGGCGACCCAGAGGGCATCCACCTTTTTGAGGAGCTTTATCAATTGGTCTTCTGATGGAAAAGCAAAGCCGTCATGGGGAGAAAGGAGACATCTTACCACCTTTGCCCCTGATAGAAGCGACGCCCGTTCATAATCATGGAATGACGGTGCAAAAACAGCGACATGCTTAAACCTGAGCACCCTCGGTATCAGATAGATCAGCTCGGTTGATCCATTCCCTGCCATAAAATTATCAGGTGATATGCCGTATATGGTGTGGTAATAATGAGCGATACCATCTCCTTGAACACTGGGGTACGGCTCGATGCTTTCAAGCAATTCCTGCCATTTTTCTTTGATAATGGCGGGCGGTCCCAGAAGATTAAGATTGACACTAAAGTCTAAAACAGGGCCATGAGGCACCCCTAATCTAACCATATCAAGCTGCGGTGTGCCCCCATGTTTATGCCTCAACTCCATCTTCATAATTTCTCCGAATCCTTCACTTGATTTTGAAGTAGATGCCGTTTAGAATGGCGTTGAGCGTCATCTTCAAAACGGGCGGGATATTATCAATGGCCACAAGATCCATCATATCCCCTATCCTTTGGCCGGCAATCTTTTCCGCTACCCTTTTACATAACAACTTATGAGCGCCCAGATCGGTAATCAGCCCTCTTTCGTAGTCATCGCTGATTGCGAGAGACGAT
>JACNJD010000102.1 GCA_014382715.1 Candidatus Desulfacyla euxinica
GCTGGTCTTGTTGCGCCTTTGCTCCCTGTATATGCCCATGAACTCGGGGCAGGCGGTCTTCAGATAGGTCTTATATTCGGGGCTTTTTCCCTGACAAGGACCATCTTTGTCCCCTACTTCGGAAAGCTTTCCGACCGGAAGGGAAAAAGACCTCTGTTAACGGTTGGGCTTTTCATCTATTTCTTGACATCTCTGCTTTACATTGTCTCAAAAAGCGTCGAGACGCTGATCCTGCTCAGGTTAGGGCAGGGATTTGCCTCGGCCATGATCCTGCCCGTAGCCCAGGCCTACGTTGGAGAAATCACTCCCAAAGGTAAAGAAGGGCGTGTAATGGGTTTGTTTAACGTCTCTCTGTATGGTGGCCTAAGCTCCGGACCGGTAATGGGAGGTATGGTAAAAGACTGGTTCAATATTCAGGCCTCGTTCTTAGGCATGGGGGCATTGACCTTTGTCGGTTTCATGCTCTGCCTCATTTTCCTTCCCGCAGAGAGCATGTCCGAAAAAAATGGCCCTGCCGGCTCAAAGGCGTCAGTCCCATATATGAAGTTGATAAAGATCCCCTCGGTCTTTTCAATTTTCGCATTCCGGGTATGTTTTACCACCTGCATCGGGATCACCTGGGCTTTTTTGCCTATCCTCGCAAGCACCAAAATGGCCCTCTCCAGTTCCGCAATCGGGGCAGTGGTAATGATAAATGTCCTTATAGCCGGTCTTCTACAGGTGCCGATGGGGTATCTCGCTGACCGGTTCAGCAAAAAGATATTGACCATCTCAGGGGGACTCCTGGCCATATTGGCCGTTCTCTACTTAGACAGGACCGAATCCTTTGGCGGACTCATCCTTGCCAATGGGATTCTTGGATTGGCAGGGGGCGTATCTTTCCCCGCCATAATGGCCTTTGGTGTTATTGAGGGAAGACGAACCAAAGCAATGGGTTCCATAATGGGCCTCCTTGCGCTTGGTCACAGTCTCGGTATGCTTGCCGGTCCTGTGCTCGCGGGAGCGCTGCTTGAGTTTTTCCCTTTTCACATAATATTCATGTTCGGGGCTATTGTGCTGATTGCTGGCACTGCCATATTCTGGAGGAATAATTGAGACATGAAAGAATCATCCGGTTTTTTTGAGGTTGAGATGTTCGCGGCAGAGGTGGATAGCAAGGACCATCCCTATGCCGCACAATTCAGAGAGATGTTAGAGAACGTGGCAAAGGAATACAAATGTGCGCTTATCTCCTTTGAGGTTCATGAGGGGACAGTGACCTTTTCCTTTGACAGCGATGAACTCAATGCCGAAATCATCGAGATACTTAAGGAAAGTGCCTAAAGTTTGAAAGCAAATCTTGACAATATCGCTATAGTATTGGTCCAGCCCCAGATTCCCGAAAATATAGGAGCAGCAGCCCGGGCCATGAACAACATGGGTCTGAGCAGACTTGTTCTGATAGAACCCAAGAACTATGATCCATGCCGTGCACTCAGGACTGCAACAGGGAATTCCAAGGATCTCATTGAAAAGATGGAGATCTACCACGATCTGAAAGAAGGGCTTGCACCATTTAACTATCTAATAGGGACTACGGCGCGCACCGGGTCCCAGAGACCGACCACGGCACGACCCGGATTACTTGCCAAAAAACTGGTCTCTGTCTCACAGAATAACCTGCTAGGCATATTATTCGGTCCGGAAGACCGCGGTCTTTCAAATGACCAGCTCCGTCACTGCCATACCTTAGTTACGATTCCGACAGCCTCCTTTTCATCTCTAAACTTAGCCCAGGCAGTTATGATAATCTGTTATGAAATCTTCCTTGGAACAAATGGAAGACCGGAGGAGGTTACAGGGCGTCTTGCAAACAGCTTCGAACTGGAGGGTATGTATGATCACCTGAAAGAAGTGCTTTTGAAGATAGGATTTATCAACCCCCAGAATCCCGAGCACTGGCTTGGAAATATCCGCCGGTTCCTCTCCAGGGTTCCTCTAAGGGCTCGGGAGGTCCGGATTATCAGGGGAGTGTGCAGACAGATAGACTGGTACACTTCCCAGGTGGAAAATCGTGGAAAGGATAAAAAGGAGAAGGATTGAGAATCCCGCTCAGGCAAGAAGGACGTCCCAGCCCAAGGTCTTGAATGTCTTGTGTAGGAAGTGGTCATCATCGACTATGTTGAAGGAGAGGTCAGTAAAGATCTCCTTTGCAACGGGATCTATATCTGTTAATGAAATCACCTCATCATCTCTCCCATGGTAAATAGAAACCGGCACAGAAATTTTTCCCTGCTTCTGGGGGGCCAATCCAATCATATTGATGGCCGGGGCAAGGAGGATCATCCTCTTTACCTGAGATCCATTCTCCATTGCAAAGAGGGCGGCCATAAGCCCCCCGAAACTTGAACCCACTATCCTGATATCGGATTTATTAGAGAGGATCCAGTTCAATTTCTCCATCCGTTCCGGCAGATTACCGGTAAAGGTAGGGATGATCATATGGGGATATTTTTTGCGAAAGAAGACAGCCTTGGTACCCTTGTTGCTGCTCTCTAAGCCATGGATGAATATACGGTGGATCAAAATAAGTGCCTAAAGTGACTAAAGTGAGCTAAAGTGCCTAAAGTTAAGGGCTCCAGACCCTCAGGAATTGGTGCAAATTTTGCTCCCCGAAGGAACCTTCAAAAGGCCGTTTATAAACAGTATACACTACTGGAAACTTTCAATTCCGCCTTTGTTTTAAAAATAGCCCACTGAGAAGCATAAAAAGCTCAAATCATCTGTTGATCGTTTCCAAGATGAAAAAAATTGTCAAGCAATAATATCTTCATTTAGAATGTATCGCCGAAGGCGCACCACAACTTTAGGCATTTTAGACACTTCAAACTTTAGGCACTTTCTTTTTTTACCCGCACCCGATCTTTTTTTTTCGCTGGGTTTCACGGGCTGCTGCGATTTCGGCCTTGTCGGCTCTCTTGATTGCCACGACCTCTCCCCTCATGGAGGCGGAGATCCCGGCCATCGGCTTGTTAAAATCCACCAGTACCGTATCCGGTCTGACCTCTAAAATCTTGAAAGAGACCAGGCTTCCCATTTTCATCTGGCGATAGAATTTTCCCTCCTTAATCCTTTGCTTGACAAGGCCTTGTTTGGGGATTTCTCTGATTAATGACGGGTCATGCTCTCCATAAATCTCTGATGCGGGTATCTGAAGACTGAACTTCTGACCTACTTCTGCCCCTTTCAAGGCTTTTTCGAGTGCTGGAACCTGCTCTTCAACCCCAAAGATAAATCGGATTTCATCCTCAGGACGTTCCTTAAACTCACCCGGAGAAATCTCAGTGCTCATTGTAAATCTTATTGTTACTGTACAGTCCTGCTCCACTCTGTCCATTAACGCCTCATCGAATTTCTAAAATCTCAAATTCCTGTTCCCCTCGAGGGATCGTTATCTTTACCTCGTCCCCTACCCTCATTCCGATCAACCCCCTGCCAAGGGGAGATTGTATTGATATCCTTCCGTTTTCAGGGGCAGACTCGTAATGCCCGACAAGTTGATAACTCACCTCTTCCTCAGCCTGAATATCGTATAAGAGGACTGTACGACCAAACACAACCCTGTCGGTTGGCCCCTCATCGATATCGATTACCTCCGCCTGTCCTATGGCCATCTTTAATTCGTTGATCCTCCCTGCGAGAAAAGATTGCCTCTCCTTGGCCGCATGATATTCTGCATTCTCGCTGATATCGCCGTGACTTCGGGCCTCTGATATGGCCCTGATATTTTTTGGTTTCTCTTCTTTTTCAAGATGGGCAAGTTCCTCTTTCAGCTTTTCAAGCCCCTCCTTGGTAATCGGCATTTTTTCCATATATGCATTACTCCATCAGAAATTTTA
>JACNJD010000172.1 GCA_014382715.1 Candidatus Desulfacyla euxinica
TTTCGTAGAGCGCCGCTGACATTTCCCCCTTAACTACATCTTTGTTAATGAGAACGCCATATTTAGAGCGAAGGGACCTGTTGGATTTTAGGGCTTCAGGGACCCACGTTTCAAATCCTGAAAAATCGTCTTCACCTCCTTCGGGTGACTCCACCGTGAACTCTTCAGGTTTTGCGGCAAGACCAGGCGCGGGTGGTTTCCGAAATACTCCAACACTGTCTCCGGGTCTCAGAGGTAAGAATTCTCCGTTACTTGTTTCATAGCCCACCTCATGATGCCCGCAGGTCGGACATTTTCGGGATGTGATTACCCCGATAACAGCATTGTCGTTCTCCATTGCTCAGGTTCCACCTTTCAAAAAAGATAATAAACATCATGCGGCTGTTTATATAGTGCCTGAACGAAAACTGTCTTTTTCGTCTCCCGCCTCGGCGGGACGTCAGACTCAAATTTTAATCCTCGAAATACTCAATGTATTCCTGCGGTTAAAATTAGCGTCTTCCTTGATCTGAACAAAAAATCCTAGTTTTCATTCGGACACTATATACATCATTTGGAGGCATTTGTTCAGGATTTTTTCAGATAGTTGATGTTCTTAGATGGGCAAAAACATCTTAATAATGGAATAACTATGTCTTGATAAGACAGTCCTCGGGCTGAGTGCGATAACTGTTGACTATTGCGGATAAGTTGATATCTTAAAGACTTACGGCCTACTTCAGTGGTACACAAGAGCTGACAAATGGTATACTATAGCTGACAAACGGATAGTCTATGACGATAAAGGGGTCTTTATGAAGACAAGAAAGTGCTATTTCACTCACCTGTTTACGTGGATTGTTCTGTTATGGGCACCTCTCTTCCATCTAAATGCCTTCTGTGCCACAATTCGTGTTCCCGGCGATTATTCGACTATTCAGATGGCAATCGATGAGGCATTTAATGGGGATACGGTGGAAATAGCTGATGGAACATATACTGGCGAAGGCAATAAGGACCTGAATTTTGATGGTAAGGCAATTACTGTGACGTCGAAGAACGGGGCCGCAAACTGCATTATCGACTGCGGGGGAAATGGAACAGGATTTATTTTCAATAGCGGAGAGACAAAAAACGCCGTCTTATCGGGAGTTACTATTACTGGGAGTAGCGGAGGAGGGATACGTTGCTCATCGTCATCCAGTCCTACCATTACGAGATGCATCATAATAAACAATGTCGCCGAACGGGGTGCAGGAATCAACTGCCAGGAATCCAGTCCAACTATCACATTCTGTACTATTACTGGTAACACGGCAAGTGTGGGCGGTGGGGGAGGGATACGTTGTGCCTCATCATCCAGCCCGACCATTTCTGATTGTAACATTAGCGGCAATACGAGTGTCCGCCATGGCGGAGGAATCGACTGTCATTCGTCGGTGCCCACCATCACGAACTGCATTATTACCGGTAATACCGTCGATCAAGAAGGTGGCGGAATCTATCTGGAGTCATCCGATGCGATTATTACCAACTGTACCATCGCTGGCAATAGTTCAGAGAGCGGTTCCGGAGGAGGAATTCACACTGTTTCTTCATCTCCGACCATTACCAATTGTATTCTCTGGGATGATTCCCCGCAAGAGATTCAAGGGACTGGCAATCCTGTGGTAACGTTCTCGGATGTTGAGGGTGGGTATTCTGAACAGGGCAACATGAATGCAGCCCCCCTTTTTTTAGGGGGAGACGATTATCATCTTGGAAGTTCATCCCCTTGTATTAATGTGGGTAATAACAATGCTCCTGAAATTACCGAAAAAGACAAAGACGGTAATCCCAGGATAATGGGCTGGATTGTGGATATGGGGGCATACGAAGTCCGACCGGTTATTTACGTGAGCAAAAATGACGACACATGCGGGGGCAAGAGCCCGTGTTATACGACAATTGAAACGGGTATCGCTGCCGCTACCGATGAAACCCTGATTAAGATAACCCAGGAAAATTATGGTGCAGCGCTCACCCTAAATAGTGCAAAGCGCTTTATTCTCCAAGGCGGATGGGATTCCTCATTTATAATTAGATCGTCAGATACAATAATAAATTCTCTGACAATTTCCGGAAGTCAAGAAACGGTAACTGTCGAATATCTAACAATACAGTAGTTTTCCAGCAATGGATTCTGGGAACTTCAGTTTAGTTCTCACCAGCTCCCTACTTTCACCACGAACAATACTATTTCCAGATGGAACTTCTACCCGTGAGTCGTCTTAGCTGCTGATTTCTCAAGTATTTAATCAAGCCTTTATCATCAACTTGAGGGGTTTTTTTAAAATAGCCGCTGATAAATCCGTGCCAGAGAGCAATTGAACCATAAAAAAAAGGTTTCCTGAAAAGTCTTTTCAAGCATTTGAATATCATAAAAATTGGATGGTACCCACAAATGTAATTTGCCTTACCATTCTTTATTAGATTTCTCCAGGTGCCTGCTGCAGCTCCAGTAAAACGGTAATGCTTGACTAAAAGTTCCGTAAAGGTCCTGGTGGTCCATCCTTTTTGATTTGCCTTCACTTCATCCAGAGTATCCCAGCCTGTAGCCTGAATAAGGCCGCCAATCATTTCCCAGCATTGCCGCCTATAGATTTTGGTCGCGCCTCTGACGTGAAAAAGAGGGCTTTTCTCCGGGATCAATTTATTCCCAATCACATTATGAATATTTCCGCCACCTATTCCGAGCTTCTCTTCTTTATCAAAATGTTGAAAACACTTCTCAAAATAGTCTTCCTCAAAACTAAGGTCGCCATCCAATTTTATAAGAAAATCCCAATCGTTAGTATCAATCCTTTCGTATCCAGCATAAAAGGCTTCGACAACTCCACCTCCCGCCTTTCGAAAACCCCTGTCTTTTCTGTGGACGGCGTCAATCCACGGGAAATACTTCATATAATAATCTATAATCTTGCCTGTATCGTCTGTTGAACCATCATTTACGATAATCCATTTGTAGGGGGTTATTGTTTGGGCAGTCATTGATTCTATGGTTCTTTGAATGTATCCAGCTTCATTTCTAACTGGTGTGATAACGATAAATGGGGTAGAATCATTATTGTTCGAAATTATTTTATCCCTTTTTTTAATAATATGCATGTGTGAACCAAATGGCCCTATTTTCTATATTCAAAAAGATATGTGGAAAATGTTCTTCCTCAAATGGAACATGGATTTTATGTACCCTTTGAATTTAAAGGCAAAATACAGCCATCGATAAGCGCCATGAATTTTCAAAACAAACTCAATAGGCCAATCGGTCGGCTCTGCGTTGAACCTTCCATAGACAAAATCTTCTTCATTCATTGTTGACAGCGTAGGAGAAATGGAAAATACCCTCGTGTACCCAATTTCTTTGGCTATTTGAATGACTAAAGGGTTATATTTCCCGTGTGGAAAGCTCATAAGTTCAACTTTTTTCTTTAATAGGGCTTCAAGTGTGGATTTCGATTGTAGTAGTTCCGTTTTTATTTGATCGCCATTTAGCTTTGACAAATCCGGATGGGATACAGAGTGGGATCCTACTGTAATTGATTCTTGATTAAGATGTATTAATTGATCTTTTGTCATTATTTTCTCAATGCTGAAAGGATGATTACTATCCAGAACCCACGATGGGCTATTGCCAAATAATCCTGTAACAATAAATATTGTTGATGGAATCTTTCGTTTCAATAATTCGGGCAATGCATTCCCCAATACACTCTGATACCCGTCATCAAATGTAACGGCAGTGTAATATTTTCTGTTTTCCAGCGAAAAACTGCTTTCCATACCTAAAGGTTGTGTCCATCGGACGAGGTAATCCATTTGTTTTGCGAAAGCTTGTTTCTGGTGAGATTTAACAGTGTGATAATAAAGAATGACAAAGATTGCATGGGGGTTTTTGCCAACTACAATTTTAAACATTCGAAAGATCCAACAAAAGGCAAAAAAAATGATGCTCCCGGAGAGTTTTATTAATCGTGTTAACATGGGCAACCTTAATGAGTCGTTTATGCCATGCGTGAAGGATGGGAATTTTATTCCACGTCCTAATTAGTGTCTGAACGAAAACTCAGGAAAATGTATTGTAAAAACTGGGAATTAGTTCAAACCTATTGATAAATTATTTTATATGATTATATTTAAAGTCAGTTAAGAAATTAAAAACGAGCCCCGATGAGAAGAGGTTTCTACGGAAACTGAAAACATTAGCAGAGGTTAATGCTAAGGTCAAAGGAAATCCAGCTTAACTCATTTAATTTTAAAGATATTGGTGATTAAATGACAATTGTATCGAAATTGAAATCATACAAAGCCCTCAAGAAATCGTTTTGTCTGCTCTTACTCTCCGTTATGCCCTTGATAATGATTTTCGCTTCTTCGGCCAAGCCTGTTTATTGTGCGGAAGTCGCATTGTTTTGGAACCCCAATACCGAAAAGAACGTGGCCGGGTACCGCATACACTACGGTTTTGAAACCCGAAAATACATTTATGACATAGACGTGGGAGATCAGACCAGTTACACGATTACGGGGCTCGACCCGGGGACGTCCGTCTTTTTTGCCGCGACCGCATATGATGTATACGGGAATAAGAGTGATTATTCCGAGGAATTGGCCTACCTTGTACCGGAAGTTCGGTTGCCAACGGCGAATGCAGGGCCGGATCAATCCGCACGAGCCGGGGACTTGGTCACTCTGGACGGTTCTGCTTCGGTGGATTTGGATTATGGAATAGCCTCGTACCACTGGTCTCAGATTGGGGGTCCCCCGGTGATATTGTCTGACCCGGGAAAGGCAGAAACAACGCTTACCGTGCCTGAGGATGCGGTGGAAAGCGAATCCCTGATTTTTGAACTTTTGATCGTTAATGAGGCCGGGTTTGAATCTGAGGATACCTCCGTGATAACCGTTTCCAATCGCACCACATACGAAGACGGGGAGGGTGACACTACGGATGGTTGGACCATTTACGACAGCAAACCGTCAGGCGCTACCATAAGCACTGTCTACGATGAAGACCTGAAAAGCTGGGTGATCGAGCTTTGGGGTGCCGGGACAAAAAACGGGTACCGCCTCAGGAATAGGGATGGGAGCAAATGGCGGAACAGGAGCCAGTTTGTTGTCCAATGGCGTATGAAAACCGATGAAGATTTCAAGGTTTATCTTGACGTGGAGACCAATTCAGGCCATCGCTATATTTATTACAAGCCAGATGATTCCAACCGACTCGGACGCAAGAAATATGTGCACCACGGTCTCGGATCCCATGTGACGGATGGCAAATGGCATACCTTTACCCGATGTCTAAACGCCGATCTCAGCGAGGCCCAACCCGGTGTGCGCATAGAAGAAGTAAACGGGTTTCTGATTCGAGGCAACGTCAGGGTTGATGATATAAGGCTGATGACCCATCTTCCCGGAGAAACCGTGTACGAAGATGCAGAGGACGGTAAAATAAATCGTTGGCATATTTATGATGATGATCCGCCCGGAGCAATGATCGAGAATGTCTATGACGAAGCCTTGGGAAGTCGGGTAATCGAACTATCGGGTTCAGAGCGGTCGAACGGTTATTCTTTGCGAAACGAGGACGGGACAAAATGGCGTAATTCGACCCAATTCACCATTGAGTGGAGAATGAGCTATTCCGAACGATTTACCATCTATGTTGACGTTGAGACCACCGCGGGATATCGGCAGTTTTATTACTCGGCTGTTGATTATGATGACTTGGAAGACCAAAAGGTGCTCAGATACGGTCTTGGTTCAGGGACCATAGATGGCAGATGGCGAACCTTTACACGAAATCTTCAAGCCGATCTGGAAAAAGTCCAACCCGGTGTAAAAATTCTGGAGGTGAATGAGTTCAACATCCGGGGTAGTGGCAGGGTAGATGATATCAAGCTCAAGGGTAAATGATCCAGCTGGCCTGGCGTCAAAAGGGGAAAACACCATGATTATCCGGGATATTAGTCCTAAATCAACCGTCAACATACTGCTTTTTATGATGCTTGTATTTTTCCCGGTGGCTTCAACATGTTGGGGAACGGTCTACTATGTAGGCTCGACCTCCTCTGCAAACGACAGTAATACGGGCATGGAAGAGGATAAGCCGTGGAGGACGATTTCCAAGGCAGCGAATGAAGCAAATGCCGGGGATATTGTTTACGTAAAGAATGGGGTCTATTATGAGACTTCAGAAGTTCGCGTAAAGAATTCGGGCAGGAAAGGGTTCCCCATAGCATTCCAGGCCTACCCGAATCATTTTCCTGTTATTGATGGCTCAAAAAGCACAGTCAGTAAACTCATTCACATAAGAGGTAAGGACTACATAACACTTGGCGGGTTTGAGATAAGGAATGCTTACAAATATGCTGTTTGGGTTGACGGAAGCAATAATATTATTCGTGACTGCAAAATTCACAATAATGGCAGGGATGGCGGACACCGGAATGGTGTCACGTTAAAGGCAGAAGTTGGTGGGGGCTCGCATAACACGATTACCCGCAATGAAGTCTATTCTAACGCCTGGAACGGGCTCAGTGTGGAAAGTTGTAATTACACGACCATCAGCTACAATATGTTTTATGATAACGGTCACCAGGGAGTTAATATCTTTCCAAGTACAAGCACATTTACCGGCATAGAGGACGGGAACAATATAACACTTAACAGAATCTCCCACAACAGGGAAAGTGGAATCTATACCCGGTATCAGCGAAACAATGAGATTTCAAATAACTTAGTATATGGAAATGGTCAGTGGGGAATATTTTTTGCCGGCGGAGGATCGGGCAACCCTGGGAAAGGAAATGTATATCAAGCGAATACAAAGGTCTATAATAACACGATCGTTAACAATAACTACGACGGGCTTTACATCCATACGGGGTCCCATGTTATTGTAAAGAACAACCTCTTCTATCAAAACAATCATGCACCTGCATGGCCTGAGGGCGACGGAAAGGCCAATCTGAGAATGGGAAATATAAATGGATGTGTGATCGATCACAACTTTTATATAGCCTACCCGAATACCACGGGGCCGTTTTATTTCAACAAGAATATGGCTCTGGCGGAGTGGCAGGCAAGGGGCTTTGATATTGATGGAATTTTTGAACGCACAGCAAGTTTCACCGATCTGAAGAATGATGTTTATACGTTGAGTTCAGATTCTGATGCCATTGATAAAGGCGTTGATCTGTTATCAGAGGGTATCAAGCAGGACATCAATGGTGTGTCCAGACCTCAAGGCCTTGGTTTTGATATTGGGGCATGTGAGTTCTCACGTGACAGAGCCCTGTCTCCACCGAGAAACCTGAGAGTGAGGCAATGAGTGGACTCTCTTAGCATTAGCCATTTATCGCAGCTACTTCCTTTTCTTTGATATTATTGAAAAGGTCCGCATAAAGAGCCAGGTAACAAAAAATAAACATCACGCCTGTCAAGATATTCTGCCTAAACAAAGTGGTTTCCTGACAATTAATAATCAATGCGGCAATTATAAACCATTTCCAGAAATGTGATTTATTCAGCCTTACCGCATGTGTGAAGTAGGTAACTACCATCAATATAAACAGGGACAAACCAACAAGACCTGTTTCGTTCAAAATATCCAGATAACCGTTGTGAGCCTGATTAGGCAGCCATATAAAATCTTTATAGAGGGTGATGAGATCTGGGTTATCGATAACCCAGAATCCTGCAAATCCGCACCCGATAAGTAAATGCCCTTTTGCTTCGCCAAATATGCTCGACCAGAGGTCTGTTCGGCCTGTGAAAGTTACATCTTTTCCGAAGTATTTGAAAAGAGACCCGATAACCTCTGGCCCAAGGAAGAATATACTTATTGTGATGGCCAAAGATGCAACAATTACCAAAACAAGAAAAGACCCACCCATAGTCAATGAACGGAATTTTTCGTCAAGTTTAAGCACCACTGCGAAGATTACCAGGAATGCCAAGGTCGATATTGACGTAGCACTTTCAGATCCCAGAAGCAATACCAAGGATATTATAAGCATGAAGGCAGACATTAATTTGCTGATTACGGAACCCTTTCGCATAGTATGATACCAGATGATAATACTTACCAGGCTGATCTGTCCGAGATGATTCTTGCTTTGGGCCAGCCCACGCCACGCCAGGGTTGTTGGGTCTATTGCTCCATGGACAAAAAGGATCGATATAAAAGACAGGGGAATAAACAAATAAAGGATAATCCTGAAACAGGACGAAATCTCCTCTGAAGGCCTCTCGTTCAAAAGGACGGCACTGCTTACGGTAAACGCAGTAACGACTTGGAACAGTCTTTTAAAAGAGACAAGTGGGAAGTCCGACCACATCAGGCTCAGAAGACACCAGACAAGAAACACGGTCAGATATTTTTCTTTCCTAAGAAGGACGATGAATTCACGCCGTTTTAGATAAAGGCAAAAGCAGGAAGATAGAAATAGTGTTGTGAATACAAATTGGTTGACAACGTTAACGGTTTGCTTCTCCCCAACCTCAGTTATTTTTTCTTTGAAGGGGAGGGAGGTCCCGAAAAAAATAAAAAAAAGGTAAATAATAAAAGAATACCTTGCAATCGATCTTGAGAGAGATCTGTTATCGGCTTTTTTCAGCAAAAAACCTCCCGCTCCTGGATGGTTTCCTCGCAAGACTTTTGTAAACCCTTGCCGTCAATTTTGCAATGTTGCCCCAAGAATACTTTGTCTTGCTTAATTTTCTCGCCTCCTCACCCATTTCTTCCAATCTTGACATATTTGAGAATGCCTTGAGTATTACGGCGGCAAGTTCTTGGCCATCATTTCTTTTCACGATGTATCCGGTTTTGCCCTGTTCTATGGTTTCGGGAAAGTCCCCCACCTCTGTTGCGATGACGGGGCGGCCAAATGAATAGGCCAGGTGAACTATTCCGCTATGGTCAATGTTAATGTATGGCAACGCTACCAGATCTGAAGCTACAAAATACCAGGGAACCTTTTCTGTAGGGACATATTCAGGGTCAAATCGGATTCGTTTCCGTGAGGGAATTTGAGAAATCCGCTGCTGATAACGAGTCAGCAGTTTTTCCGTTTGGCATTTTCCAGCGATAATAAGGGTAAGATGTTGATCCTGTTTAGACGCAATTTCAAAAGATTCAAGCAGGAGATCAATGCCTTTGTATTTCCTAATATAGCCAAAAAACAGGAGGACCTTGCTGTTTTCCGGTACACTCAATTTTTTCCGTGCCTCTTTTTTTGAAATAGGGGTCTTGGGCAGATAAGCATCAAAATTCCCATGGGGAATTGTGCATATTTTCTTTCTTGGGACCCTGAACCCTTCTATCAGACTGTTTTTGATATAATCGGAATGCACGATGATGAGGTTTGATGACCGAAAGGTGATATTCCTGAGGAGATAGTCAATCCTGTTATTCTCATGAGGTAGGATGTTATGTGCAGTATAGACTGTGGGAGTACCCAAAACCTTCAGGCATAAGAGGAATAGGCTTTCAATTCTCTCAATTCTGAAGAACTGGAAGTGAACAGGAACCGTTCGGGAATTGAGGGCAAAGGCAAAGATACGACCCAGATAGCCCAAGTATCCTAATACCTTTAAAGTCTTTTTGATTTTCGGGTCTTTTGAAGGTGCCCAATGCTCCACCGTAAAATCCGAGTGGGGGGGGATTTGCCTACCTTTGGTTGTAACCATTGTGACCTGTACCCCCGCTTTTTGCAGGTTGGAGCATAGTATAAGAGCGTAATCATTACCTACAAGGGAATCGATCATCAGAATCTTCATAACAGGTCTCTTCGGTTTAGGTTTATCATGAAGGGCTCTCTTCAGTTCGCGGGTTTCAGGTGATGAATGAGGCTGCTGAACGTATCCTTTATCTCAGAAAACTCATCGATGATCAACCTACAGAGGTACACATAGCTTAATAGAAATATCAATTTAAATATAATAATTTCTATGCCCAATAGATAATAGGCGCCGGCCAGTATGATCATCAGAAATAGGGGCTTTAAATATTTGAGGGGTTTTACTTTTATCCCGGCTTTCGAAAGATAGAAATAGTAAATTGACTGAGAAACGGTGTTCATGAGCAGAAGAGAGTAGATTGCCCCCATGATACCAAGAACGGGAATGGCCACCAGGCTGCCAATAATGAGGGTAACACTGGAAAATGTATTGACCTTCACCGGAACAGATGAATAGCCTGCACTGACAAGAGAATATCCCATGGTATTGGAAATTGCCCTTAAACAAAAATTGAGCATCAGCAGCGGCAAGGCAAGTGAGGCACTCAGATAAGATTCTGAAAAGAGTAAGATGATAATTTCACTGCGAAACAAAAATGAGCTGAACACGGTAAAACTGATTCCAAAAGAGATAATAATCAGGGAGCGATTAATTATCTTTAAAGCATCCTCCCTGTTTCCGTCGGAGAACAGTTTCGAGAGATTGGGGAAGTAGACAAGAATAAATGATCGAAAAAGCCTTGTAAAGCCTTGGGGAACCTTGTCTGCTACATCGTATATGGCGATGTTTTCGAGAGTCAAAAAGGCGCCGATTATGAATATATTTGCTCTGTCTACGATGAGAGTCAAGATACTGTTCAGATATAAAGGTATTCCGAACCGAATGATTCTTGTGAACCTGTCGACTGAGAGCCTGAAATCCGGTATGAGTTTGAATGGAATCAGGAGAAGCTGCGCGGCGATTGAACATAACGGAACAAAAATTTCTATGTATATAAGGATCCTTACGCTCAAAAGACCCAGTTCAATGAAGACAACAATTAAAAGGAATCTAGCCATGGCGGAGAGGATCTGGACGGTAGCATATTTGGTAAATTGCTGTAGACCCTGCAGGGTGCTGTAGAATAAATCCCTAAAGCTCGCTGCGAAAAACATAACGGGGATGAGTAACAAATAGTCCGCGACCCTTTTGTCTACAAAGGTTGAAAGGTGATGGCCAACAAAAAGAACTGTCAAACCAAGAAACACCAAAAAAAGAATTCGTATGATCACAATGGGCCAAAAGGCACTGTGTTCTTCTTCTTCTTCTGTTTCGCCGGCAATGAACTTTACGAGGGTCAAGTCAAGGCCTAATCCCCCTAAGATTGTAAAGGAATGGACAATGACTAGGATCAAGACATATAGCCCGAACTCGTTTTTTGGCAGACAGCGTGTCATTAGCATGACACTTATGAAATGAAAAAAAATACTGGACACTGTGCCTACGGATGCGGCCACAGAGCCTTTGAAAAAACTCATTTTGAATCGGTTATCCATAAAAAATCTTGGGTCTTCTGTGGTGATAATGAGATCAGGACTTACCTATTCCAATGCGCAATCCCGGTAAATCAGATTTGATATACGACATAAGCGCATAAATGAATACCAGGATTCCCACCATTTCAAGAAGCTCTTCTATATTCGTAAGAATTGCATAGGTGAGGTTCTCGCGATTAGCGTAAGAGGCATATAGTCCAGTCATGCTTTCCATTAACAGTGCCCCTCCCACATATAAAACACCGGCGATGATAAATAGGTATCGTGTCCTGGAAGGCAGGTTCATAAGAAATCTAACATAAGATGCTGCGAAGATGATCACAAGGATCGCAGCGGGAAAAACCCAGGAATAATAAAAAAAGCCGACACTCGCAAAACCTATGGAACTAAAAAATTCTCTTACAGGCGTGATAGATTGTTCATGAAGTTTTAAACCTTCATCAAGGGCGAAAATTAGAAAAATGGCTGAAAGAAATATCCAGTGCAGGAAAAACCTGGCTTTGGCCTTTCTTGAGCCAAATGCAATGAATACAAGGAGCAGGGAGCAGAAGAGCAGTGTAGTGGATGCATACCAATTAGGGATGTTAAATTCTTTGTCAAGGTCAAAAAAATCAACAATATAGCGATCATGGCCGACCGTATATTTGTAAGTTTGGCCGATAATAGATGCAATTGTCAGGAGAAGAACGATAACAACCAAAACCTTTAGGACTCTCTTTGGAGATATGATCAGATCGATTTTGTTATTCATCGAATCCAAGCTCCATCATATTGCAAGGGATCGTATCCTCTTAAGTTGTTCCGATCTCAGGAATTTTACAAACTCGTCCGAGACCGGTCGATTCATTCTCATCAGGGCCGCCCATAGAAATCCGCTGATCCAAATGAGGGCTGAGATAACATATGGCTTTTCATCCAATCTGAATATGCATCTGAATATTTGAAACAACGGGTGATACCCGATCAGATAGTCCCTGATACCCATACGGATTCTTGATTTAACGAAATTCCTGGAAGCAGTTCCAGTGCGTCGATAATGGTAGGCCCTGTATTCAGGAAAAGACTGAACCTCCCAGCCATGCATTCGCGCCATAATTTCAGCTGTTGCGTCTATGCCGCCATACTTCAATGGGAGGTATCCTCCGATTTCTTCAAAACATTCCCTTCGAAATAATTGAAACGGTCCACCTACGCTATTTCGCGCAGATTTTACTTTTATAAAATGGCTATCATGTAGATCATAACGAACGCCCCCCGCAACACCCAGTTTTGGATTTGCCCGGAACCTCGACAGAATGTTTTCGTAATAATTGAGATCAAAGGAGACGTCGGCATCCAGATTTCCAACGAAATCGTATGAGATTCCCCTCATCCTCCTGTAAGCGAAATTCACGGATTTGGCCTTGGATCCGAAATTCCTCAGTTTATCTCCTGAAACAGATATAAGCTCCATGAAGGGGTTTTGGGCGGAATAGCGGCTGACAATATCGGCAGTGGAATCTGTGGAACCATCATCTATAATGATCCATTTCTTGGGCAACTGGTTCTGTGAAATGACTGCATCGATGGTCCTCCCGATATAGGCTTCCTCATTTCTTGCAGCCGTTATGAGTACATATGGGCTATTGGCGGGCTCCAATGTCCAGGTCCTTTCTGATGGCAGCGCGATGAATTTTCAGCAGATCAAGAACCAGATTGACCAGATGATCCTTCTGCAATTCCCATCGATGTTGATGATAGATGCCGATACCACGTTGAACCGTCTTTAGACATCCCTGAGGGTCTTCGTAAACCTTAAGGATGGTTCTCGCCAGACTGTTTACATCTCCCGGAGTGAAAAAACATATGGAATCTTCAGAAAAATAGTCGCAAACCCCCTTTGTTCTGGGGACCACTACAGGTTTTTCTACACTCAGATATTCAAATATTCTCGTAGGGAAATTTATGTTGGTAAAAGGGCTCATCTTATTAGGGACGATTCCCAGGTCTATATCTGAGATAGCAGCTGCAATCCGTTCTAATGGTACAAATCCATAGAATTCAACCCAATCACTAACGGCCAATCGCTTGACCTTTTCTTTTAGATCTTCCAGAAATTTACCCTCGCCGTAGATGTGAAAAATAAGGTTTGGGATTTGATCTTTAATCAGGGAAGCGGCTTCTATGGCGTCGTCAAGGCCGTGGCGTTCAACTATGAGTCCGTGATACATAAGGTCGAACTTGTCTCTTCTATCTGAATCCTCACTGTTTTTGGCTTTGATTTCCCGTTTATGGAAAATGGTTTCCTGCGGCGAATTCATAACAATATGAAGTTTCCAAGGCGGACAACTCCTTGAAACAAAAAGATCGCGAAAGGCCGTATTCGGCGTGATCACCCGGTCAGCAAATGCTATGCTGAGTTTCTCGAGAGCAAGGAGAACCTTGACGAGCGGATGTGATGCGCCCATGGAATATATGGTCATATAAAGTTCCGGCATGGGATCATGCAGGTCCAGAATAATCTTTGAGCCGGTCATTTTAGGGAAAAGGGCGGTACTGACTAAAATATCCGGCATATTGTGTACATGCACAATATCATATCTCTTGGACAAGTGAAGCCAGGACAATTTCAAGCAGGCTGCCACAATGAAATAGCCATATTGGAGGAAATATCGAATCTTGCCGGCGCGTTTCCGCTTCAGCTGAATTCGATAAACATTGACTCCATTTACACGGGTTTTTGTTTCTTCACCGCTACGTCGTACTAAGCTGATCACATCCACTGCCATCCCTGCCTCAACCAAGGCTTCGGCTTCACGCCGGACCCTCGGATCAGTGGGATAATGGGAAAAAACCACCATGGCTATATTGATCATATCTTAAAAAACCTCCCCTTCGTGAATACCCCTTTGAGGCCATACGCTTCTTTTCGGACAGTCGCGCCTCTCAAAATGTGGTGATTTCATTGGGAGAATGATGTTCAGTAAATCCACATTCGATAGCATGGAAAAAAGGCAGCAAATGTGTGATCAAGAGCCCTGCTTCTTCTGCGTGAATTCTTTGATTCCGTCGACGACACCTCGCATCTGGTTTTCGGTCAGTTCCGCAAACATGGGAAGGGACATCACCTCTTGAGCGCATTTCTCGGATACGGGAAAAGCGCCCTTTCCCAGATCCAGGAAGCCATAAGCCGCTTGCAGATGCACCGGAACCGGGTAGTGGATCGCACAATGAATATCTCTTTTTTTCAGCCATGCAATGAGTGCATCGCGGTTTTGAACAAGGATGGCATATATGTGAAACACATGTGTTCTGTCATGACCTTTTTTTGGTGTCAGGGCGCCGCTTACATCTGAGAGAAGTTCGTCGTAAAACCGCGCGTTTTTTATACGCGCATTATTCCAGTTATAAATATGCCTCAATTTGACGCTGAGAACGGCGCCCTGTAATCCGTCCATACGTGCGTTCCATCCGATGGTTTCATGATAATATCTGGCGGTTTGTCCATGATCACGCAGTGTGCGAATCCGTTCGGTCATCACCGGGTCTTTGGTGATTATGGCACCTGCTTCCCCGTATGCACCGATGTTTTTGCCGGGATAAAAACTGAAACATCCGGCATCGCCAATGGATCCTGCTCGCCTGCCCTTGTATTCTGCCCAGTGGGCCTGGCAAGCGTCTTCCACCACAAAGAGGTCGTAGGCCCTGGCAATCTCCATAATGGGGTCCATATCTGCCATCTGGCCATAGAGATGGACTGGAACGACAGCCTTCAAGCGATTTGGGCTTCCGGTCTTTCCCCTTCGAATTTTGAGGTAGTCCTCAAGTTTCTCCGGGTCCATGGTATAGGTCTTGTCGTCAACATCCACGAAAACGGGTGTAGCACCACAAAAACTGATTGCCTCAGCGGTTGCGATAAAGGTATTGGGTACCGTTATAACCTCGTCTCCTTCACCGATTCCCAGAGTTTTAAGTGCCAACCAGAGTGCTTCGGTTCCACTCCCGACCCCTATGGCATATGGACTCCGGCAAAATTCGGCAAATTCTTTTTCGAACTGTTCAACAAATGGCCCCCCCGCGAATGCAGTGCTGCCCATCACTGCCTGGATTGCTTCCAGTATTTCGTCTCGTATGGATAGATATTGCGCTTTCAGATCTACGAATTGGACGTTCACCTTTCTTCCCCTATGGTTTTTAAAATTTTTGCTGGGTTGCCGGCAACGACCGTATTTGAGGGAACGTCTTTTGTGACCACACTGCCTGCACCTACGATCGCATTTGCACCGATAGTCACACCTGCTAAAACAGTGGCATTTGACCCAATTGAGGCCCTTTTCTCAACGGTTGTGGAAATACAGACCCAGTCTTCCTCGGTTTGGAGCCGGCCATCTGAGGTGGTAGCTCTGGGATATGGATCATTTATAAAAGTGACACCATGGCCCACAAAAACTTCATCACCGATCTGCACCCCTTCACAGACAAAGGTGTGGCTGGATATCTTGCAGTTTTTCCCTATCTTAGCACCTTTCTGTACTTCAACAAAGGCACCGATCTTGGTGTTATCCCCTATTTCACACCCATAGAGGTTAACAAAGTCACTGATCTTTACATCTTTCCCGGTTTTGACGTCCGATGAGATTTTTCGTATCTGCAATTTTCCCTCCACCTCTGAAAAACACCAAGACAAAAACTTTCCACCGGACAATTGGTACAAAGGACCTTTTGACGAGCGACCGTGTAATCTTCAGTAGAAGGGAATAGGGCCCGACAAGTCTCAAAAGGCAGTTGGGCATAAGCCAGTGTGGTCAATGATGCAAAATTAAGCTTCCGGGTCCAATTCCGTTTCCCTCTCACAGTTCGAACACGCCGTTTTAAGAGGCCATGCAGATCCCTCACCTGAGTTGTCTTCCCAGGTTAGCCCGACATTGCAGCCCTGGCTCTTTAAGGACAGACTTGCTGCCTCAAGAATCTGGACGACCTTGAGTCCTTCGAAACCACTTGATTCAGACTGATGACCGCACCGAATACAATCCAGAAACTTCTCGCAAAGGGCCTTGAGTGGCTCTATCTGATTTAGATAAGGCGAGTATACGTCTCCATAATGATATGAATACTGAAAGTCGGCAAACGTATCGTAATGGGGTGGGACTTCCACTCGCTTGTCATAGATTTTGATTTTTTCCATGGGCTCTATGTCATCATAAAGTATCATCTTCTTGCTGCCGACAAAGGTCATGGTTCTCACTTTGCTGGGATCGAGCCAGCTGTTGTGAATGGTTGCAAACCCGCCATTTGGGAAGTTGAGTGACATGTTTGTAACATCTTCTATGTCAGGTGTAATATGTGCTCTCCCCTGGCAATTTGCTGACGAGGGCACTGTCCCCATAATGTAGAGGGCAATAGAAATGTCGTGGGGTGCGAGGTCCCAGGCTACATTGATGTCCTTTTGGAACAAACCCATGTTGAGGCGCTTGGCGCTGATATAGATCAACTCTCCAATTTCCCCGGAGGCCACAATTTTTTTGATCATTCGAACGGGTGAACTGTAGATGAAGGTGTGGTCAACCATAAGCGTCAGATTCTGCCTTTGAGAAATATCGATTAATTCAAGGCATTCAGCGGATGAAGTGGCCATGGGCTTTTCGATGAGGGTGTGTTTCCCTGCCAGCAGACTTTTTTTTGCAAGAGCAAAATGGGTATGTACTGGAGAGACAATTGCAATGGCCTGGATCTCTTTATCCTCTTCGAGCCGGCCGAATTCGGTTGTGGTACCTATTCCTGGAAAGAGCCCTCTGATTCGATCGAGATTGCTCTCATCCAAATCGCACACAACCTTTACATTACAGTGAGAGAGCGATTTGAAATTTCTAACAAGATTAGGCCCCCAGTATCCTGCACCCACTATTCCGATATTAAGTTTTTCCGTCATTGGAACCGCCTTTATTGATAATGCTGTCCTATGTTGCAATGTTGGCTACAACAGGCAAAGTCTTTAGGAGTATTTTTAGGTCAAATATCAAAGATCTTTCTTGTTCGTAAGTAATGTCCAACCGTATCATTTTCTTAAAGGTAAGTCTGTTTTTTCCCGATACCTGCCAAAGGCCGGTGATGCCCGGTGCGGTGTAGAACCGTCTTTTGTGCCATCGGAGATATTCCTCAAATTCGGAAGGCAAACAGGGCCTGGGGCCCACCAGGGTCATCTGACCGCAAAGCACATTGATAAGCTGCGGTAGTTCATCCGCTCCAGACTTTCTAAGGATCTTTCCAAAAGGGATAATCCTTGGGTCGTCATCCAGCTTTCTCATGGACCCGCCAGACTTTATAAGTTCTCGAACATGGTCCTCATGAACGGCCGTGTCTGTCTCTGCCTTCATAGTCCGGAATTTTTTCAGGCCGAAATGCCTACCCAAATAACCTACTCTCTCCTGTATGAAAAACACAGGTCCGGGAGAAACGATCTTGATCATTATGGCAATGAGTAGAAAGAGAGGTGACAAAACCATGAGACCGATTGAGCTGCAGATTATGTCAAATATACGTTTCCAGTCCGGGATCGCAACTCCCAGGTAAGGTTCAAGGCCTAAAGGGGGAGATCCTGACATTTTGCCGTTGGATGGAATACCGGGTTTGTGGCTAAGGGTGACGCCATCGTCGTGAGTTTCCTTTTGCAGCGGCGTTCCTCCATCCCGGGACAGG
This sequence comes from Candidatus Desulfacyla euxinica, assembly GCA_014382715.1. Taxonomy (GTDB): domain Bacteria; phylum Desulfobacterota; class DSM-4660; order Desulfatiglandales; family Desulfatiglandaceae; genus Desulfacyla; species Desulfacyla euxinica. The sequence goes on from JACNJD010000172.1 coordinate 17,973, forward strand.
TCCGCAACGGGAGAGAAATTCGAAATCTCATTGTCTCTTGAGCTATTATCGTCGCTTTCTAAGTAATAAGAAGGATATGTGTAGATTGTCGGAACAAGACTGCCGAAGGAAGGGTGTACGGTACTCGAAAAATATTTGGCAACGTGTTTTGCACCTTTTGCATTGGTATCCGGTAATAATAGGCCGATGCGTTTTTTGTCAAACCATCCCACTTCATCTGTTGATCTGGCAGTGTCGACTAACTCGTCCGGGATGCGACACACTTTATCCATATCTGTTTTTATGTCGCCCACGTCAAATACAGCCACCGAAAAGCTCTCATTGGTGCGGTCGGAACGTCGGCGCTCGTGATCGATGAGGGCTTTAAATTCGCTCTCGGAATATAGGCCACAAAGAGGCGCCCTCTTCTTCTTTATTCGAAAAAACATTGCTGTGTCCTGATCGTGCTGTCCATTAATCATTACTATCGTCGTAAAGACGTCCGAGCCCATACCAAAAGCCCACATCAAACCCGCGGAACATAAGAAGTTGACGGATATATTGATCTACAAAGACATTTGCCTTCCCAATCCAGCTTTTGGGCACATAGACTATATCAAAAGGTTGAAGCCGGGGATCGGCCTTGGTGCTGCTTCCCTGAAGTGCTTTTTTAAGATCTGCCCTGATAGGGAAGGGGTGATTCCCCTTTCCTCTTCGTATGATAATGGAGGCCTCTGGTTTGGCCGATTCCTTGAACCCCCCGGCATTGACTACGGCCGTAAGTGCGGTCATGCCTGCAGTGAGATCGATGAGCCCCTGGTTGGCCACCTCCCCAGCCACAAAAACCTGTCGACCCGTAAAGGACTTGACAATGACGGTGATTGCAGGATCTCTCAAGTCTATGGAGTATTTTTCTGTAAGAGATTTATCCAGTTCAGCCGGGGTTAGACCGGCTGCCTGGACATCGTCGACCAGTTGGAGAGAGATCCTGCCGTCGGGTCGAACAATTGCCGTATCATTGAGAGCTGCGTTGTAAAAGAATTTAATGGCCAACTCGTCACCCGGTTGAATTTGATATTCCGGTGGATTTCGGGGTGGTGGAGGCGGCAGAGGTATATCTGTGGGTAAGGTCGTGCCATTAGAACTGCAGCCCGAGATCAAAAAAAGAATGAGAATCAACAATATGATAAAGAAATGTCTGCTACGCATCGCTTCTACCGCCAAAATGTTTTCGGATCAACCGACACGGATTCGGGGTTGCGGCGAATCTCTGAACCAGTGAATGGTTGCCTATGTTATCTATCTTTCAAAGCCTTCTGTATATCCACTGGGGAATGTAATGTTTTGCCTTATTGAGTACCACACCGAGAATTTCCCCCCCGGCCGTTTCTAAGGTTTCCTTGGCCTTTTGGGCAATCTGCCAACGTGTTTTTCCAGATGCGAGTACCAGCACCACACCATCTACCTTGGCGCAGATAGCCCGAGCTTCCAAAGAAGCAAGGACCGGGGGCGCAACAAGAATGATGTAATCAAAACGATCATACGCCTCTTTCAGGACATGATCTAAAGCGCCCGATTCAATAAGACCTATAAAACCGGAATGGTTATCGTTGTATTCAAGTGCATACAGGTTCCCCGGGCCTGTCTTTCTTTCGGTGATTTTCGAATTGGTATGACCTGAGAGATCTGTGGCAGGGGCCGGGATACTGTCTTTATTCGATTCAGACTCTGCGAGTTGATCGGTCTTTTCGGTCAAATCTACCAAGAGCACCTTGAGTTCTGATTCACGGGCCAGGATCCTGGCAAAATTGACCGCCACCATGGAAGCCCCTTCACCATGCGTACTTCCTGCAAACAAGATGCTTTTGATCGATTCACCCGTATAACGGGTCCGAACGTTAGTCCTCAGATTATGATACGGTCTTTCGGCATCATAACTCAAAATAGGCCCAGGTTGAGCCCAGTTCTCTGTCTCCACAGTCCGGTCAAAAGCCTTCACAGGGGATACTCTGTTTTCTGCTTCAGATCTTTTAAGTGCCTCGAATGTCTTTGCCATGGTAGCATCCGGGTATCAAGGCCCGAAAGGCCCTTTTCAAGGGTAAATGCCCCCTACGCATTCTTCAGGGGATTGAAGCAAGCACCGGGAGACGAAGATAACGCTCAACATCTTCTGGCCTACCCATGCTGTCGTCTAAGAATTCCAATAAAAAGGCCAGGAAAATACCTCCAAAACTCCCAAATATGATGCCAAGCAC
>JACNJD010000115.1 GCA_014382715.1 Candidatus Desulfacyla euxinica
GGGACACGCGCTATGTCATGTTCATGGTCGTGATTACGTCTACCCTCGTCCTTGTCATTCCCACCTACCTCGCCGTGGTTGTATTAGGGTATGGGCTCATGGTTCCCTGGATCACTTTTTCAGCCTATATCATTGTGCTCAGTTTTATGTTCTTTTTTCGCTTCCTTGGAGGGAAGTGGAAGTCCATGAGGGTTATTGAGATGCCAGGGGCCGGAGAGCGCACAGCGCAGAGGGCATAGCGCAGAGCTTCACTATTTGCACCATGCACCATGCGCCATGCGCCATGCGCCACCGCGCTAAGCGCCACATGTCGTTTATCCGAAAGGTCGATTTGAAATCAATTCCCCGCCGAAGGGTGAATATTTGACGATTTCTTTTCACCTCACCCGGATTCCTGGAAGCCTTTGATAGAGAAAAATTCAATTGCATTCTGATTCAGGATAAGCCGCAGTGATTCCCTCGAAAGTCCCAGTTCAGAGAGCTTCTTAAGTTCTCGATCCCAGGCATAAGGCAACTGGGGGAAGTCGGATCCATACATAATCCGATCCACACGCATCTCCTCCAGCGGTGGCCCGGAAAAACCCTGCATATACCCTGCAAGCGTCATAGTCGTATCGAGCCAGAGGTTGTCATAGTCTCGGATCAGCCGCTGGTAAGCCTTGAATTCATCGCCGCCCAAGTGTGGAACACACACCTTGAGCTCAGGGTAGCCTCTAATCACCTTTTCCAGCTGTGCGGCACTGCACAACAGATAAGAGTCACACTTGCTGGCCGGGCTCCTGGGTTCACGTCCCACGTGCATCACAAGCGGTTTGTCATGTTCCATGCAGACCCTGTATATCTCGTGCATTCCCTCGGAGTCCATGTCAAAACACTGGACATGAGAGTGCAGTTTTACACCACAAAGGCCGTCACGAAAACCATCCGCAAGGATTTTTTTGGCATCTTTCTCACCGGGAAAAACCGTTGCGGCACCGCTCAACTGAGCAAATTTACGGCACAATCGTATCATGTGGGAATTCTGCTTGCGGGCCACCCCCGGTTTGTGGGCATAGTGTAACCCCACAATATGGCTCAAGCCTCTTGCGAGTAGGAACTCCAGGACTTCCGCAGATTTAAGCTTGTATCGAATAGGCCAACCAAATTGGTCAAACCATCTCCATATTGCCCTAAAAAAGACCTCTGGAAACAGGTGGACATGGGCATCCACTATTGGAGGCAGAGACTCTGGAACCTCATTTCCCTCGGCATCATGGAGAGCCGGTAAGGGTTTTCCCAAAATAAGTGAACCGTCATTTCGGTGATCACCGGGGTTTATTTCACGTTTAGCATCTTTCAAGTCCATTTACTTCCTTCCAAAAGCCTTAACCAGGTATTATTTGGCGCCCCTGATCCATTCCAAATTATTTCCGATGGGTGGGTACCCATTTTATCTTCTGCTGTCCGGTTTCTATCACATTCTGCGAAAAACAGAAATTGGAATATATTTTTTTCTGAGCACGCACGGTCGAACATGGGAGTAGGTCAAATCAGCTTAACCCTGGATTTAAAAGTTTGCCGGTGCCCGTTTGTTACATGATTCTCCCGATTTCTTCTTGACCTTACAAGTTTTGATATGGCAATAAGAGAGCACAAATTCTGAGGTCCCATACAAGGAGGTATTATAGCGTGGATAACACACCATTACATTATCAGACCATCACTGCCCTGGCGCGGAGCATCCGGGCAGGTGAGATCTCGCCTGTTGAGATTACCGAACACCTTTTCTCACGTCTGGAATCGCTGGACGGAAATCTAAACGTTTTCAAACTTGTGTGCCGCGAAAGGGCGCTTGGGGAAGCGCAGGCAGCGGAAATGGCATTACGGGCCGGACAGGATCTTGGACCCCTTCACGGGATTCCCTACGTGGCCAAAGATCTTTTTGATGTCAGGGGACTTCCCACATGTGCGGGGACAAAACTCTTGGAGAATAATATCGCTTTGGAAGATGCCCATGTGATAAAAAGCCTGGGCCAGGCCGGGATGATCTTGCTTGGCAAGACCCATACGGTTCAGTTTGCTTACAGCGGGGTGGGGATCAATCACGACTATGGAACACCCCACAACCCCTGGTGCCGGGACCATCATGTGCCGGGCGGCTCGAGCAGCGGATCGGCCGTGGCGGTAGCTGCCGGGATGGCCCCTGCGGCGCTGGGAAGCGACACGGGGGGGTCCATACGAATCCCTGCCGCGCTTTGCGGAACAACCGGCCTCAAGTCCACTGTGGGCAGGATCAGCCGTGCCGGTGTCTATCCCTTGAGCTGGAGCCTGGATTCGGTGGGAACTCTGACCCGTTCTGTAGAAGATACCGCTATAATTTATCAATGCCTGCAGGGAATCGATTTAAATGACGACACCACCTGGTCCCACACGCAACACGATGTATTGGAGGGTCTGAAACTGGGGGCGCGGGGGCTTCGTGTGGCTTTTGCGGAAAAGGTTTTCTGGGAAAATGTCCATCCTGAAGTGGAAAAAGCCGTACGGGAAACCGCAAAAGTCTTTGAGGATATGGGGGGCCATGTCGGAAGTATAGAAGTACCGGCAGCAGGGGATGCCTTGGAACTAAACCGCCAAGGATTGATCATAGCAGCCGAGGCCTATACACTCAACAAAAGACTGCTGGAGAAGCATTTTGACGAGTTGGACCCTATTGTGGCTCACCGAATGATAAAAGGCAAGGAGATCAGCGCTACCGAATACCTGCAAAACGCCTTGGACTGGAAAGATCTTCGTGTGAAAGCCAATGAATCCCTGAGAGACGTGGATGTTCTGCTCGTACCCACGACAACCATCCCCGCCAAACCCGTCGCCGAAGCTGAAACGAGCATTGAGGCCTATTCCGAAATAAACCTGGCCTATCTTCGCAACACCTCCATCGGGAACATCCTCAACCTGTGTGGTTTGAGCGTTCCATGCGGATTTACAAGTGAAGGTCTCCCCATTGGATTGATGCTTTACGGTAAATCTTTTCAGGAAGACGTGGTGCTACGAGCAGGTTATGCCTTTCAGCAGGCAACTGACTGGCACACCCGAGTCCCTGATCTGGGATGGGCTGAGAAGTGAGGGTGTCCTCCGATCCTTTTGCCGTTTCAGGGATCTGGTAATCAGATCGGGAAAGTTTTGAAACAGTGATTTCAAAGACCATGCCCGCTGAAAAGGTTGATATAAACCTGACAGCCTTTGAACAGGGGCGTGCGATAATCAAGAATTGACACTGGGGTTGACATTCCTATTCGACGGTCACCTTCCTGAGGAAGGTATGGGAAGCTGCGAAAGAAAGGCTCTTCTTATCACCTCATCCAATTACCAGCATCAAATTCCACGCACGGATGACTGGCGCCATGGCGCAAATTTCAGCAGGAGCAGCATTCCTGGGATAGCAATCAGGGTGCAGACGATAAAAAAACTCTCCCAGCCCAAGCTCTTGGCAAGAAAGCCGGTGGGAGCTGATGCCAGTACCCGGGGCACGCCCATGAGACTGCTGAGGAGGGCATACTGTGTGGCTGTAAATCTCTTGTCTGTAATGCTGGCCATGAATGCTATATAGGCAGCCGTCCCCATCCCGGCGCTCAGGTTTTCAAAACCGATCACTCCTGATAGGAGGGGAAGGCTGTATCCGACTCGCGCAAGGAGGGCAAAACACGCGGTGGATATGGCCTGAAGAAAGCCGAAAACCCACAGGGCCCGATTGATCCCGAGCCGTATCATTATTATCCCGCCGATCAGACTTCCTGCAATGGTTGCCCAGAAACCGAAGAGCTTGACGACCGCGCCGATTTCGGTCTTTGAAAACC
>JACNJD010000267.1 GCA_014382715.1 Candidatus Desulfacyla euxinica
CCCTAGTATTCGTCACCGGGATCTTAACATAGACATTTTCGCCCCATCTTGCAATTTTAAGCGCCTGTCGCTCCATCTCATCAAAGTCGTCTGAAAAAACCTCAAACGAAATGGACCGATCGGGAATGGCCTGAATAATGTCCCTGGCAAAAGTTTCATAATCGGACACCCCGGCCTTGCGCATTAACGTCGGGTTTGTCGTAAAGCCTTTTATGTATGGCCGGCTATACATCTCAAGCATCCCCTCTTTATCTGCCCCATCGGCAAAGATTTTTACTTTCAGCTCATCCAGCTTTTTCATTAATTCCTCCTATACGCTAATCTGTCTAAGTATCCAATCAGCACCTTCAGCAAGAGACGCAACAGTTATATCTGGTGGTGTTTTCGGTCCCCTTTCTTTATAACCATACTCAATAAAAATTGTCGTGCAGCCCGCATTCTGTCCAGCCTCTATATCTCGCCACCTATCGCCCACCATAAAGCTCTTTTTTAGATCGATCGCTAATCTACCTGCGGCATCCAGCAACATCCCGGGAAGGGGCTTCCGGCACTGGCACCCGTCATTATCGTCATGATAACAAACCAAAATCTCGTCCAAACACAACGACTCCAACAAGCATTTATGAATCGATTCAACCTGCTCCCGCTTCTGCGTTCCCCTTGCAACATCCGGCTGGTTCGTGACACAGATAAGTAAAAAACCCTTATCCTTTAATTTTTCCAACGCCTCCGAAACCCCTGGAAGGATCTCAACCTCGGTCACTGATGAAGGTGGATAAGGTTTTCCATCTCTTATCACGGGTCGATTGATTACGCCATCGCGATCTAAAAAGACCGCTTTTTTGGGTTTATGGTTCATAGTTAATGGCTGATGGCTGATAGCGCATGGCTCATGGCTCATGGCTGATAGCGCATAATCTTCTACCTTTCGCCCTTCGCTTTTCACCCTTAGCCTCGTGCCTTTAGCCTTTTCCTTATTTTACCGACTCCCACTTGGTCTCAACCTGTTTCAGTCGGGGATGCGACACGAGCAGGTGCCAAACAACTCCCTGAAAAGCCTCGGCATGTGGGGTCACGTGCGTCGGATTCACGGTTGGAATAACGACACAGGCATCTGCGACCTCTGCCGTATAACCGCCGTCACGTCCCACAATTCCACAGACCTTTGCCCCTACCTCCCTGGCATACTGGATGGCAGAGACGAGATTTGGGCTCACGTTTTTTTCGACATTACCTCCGCCAACAGATAATACAAGGATCATATCGTCACGTCCAAGTCTGTTCGTCTTCAGCCACTCGACAAAGACGCTTGCCCAGCCGTCGTCGTTTGTCCGCGCCGTAAGCTCGGACACATTGTCGGTGGGAGCATATGCCTCCATTCCCACGATCTTCCGGAAGTCGTTCACCGCGTGGGAGGCATTGGCCGCGCTCCCTCCTACCCCGAGCACAAACATCCTGCCGTTTCTTTCCCGGACCTCATCGATCACTCCTACCATCCTTTCAATGGCGCCCGCGTCAAGTTGATCAATGACCTTTTTTGCCTCAATAAGATATTGTTTTATGTGATCCATTGGTTATCTCCGTGATAAATAGATTGAAGGCTAAAGGCTGAGGGCTAAGGGTAGAAAGGTTGGCGCTTTGATCTTGCAGCAATTAATTTTGCGAGCATTTTTGCTAATTCCGTACAGCATTTTTCAATTTCCTCAAATACCCCGGAATCGATGTACCTTATTTCGTGGGCAATAATCGCTTGCGTTAAAACCTCAGCACAAGAACCTTTTGCAATAAAGAAATGCCTGGTAGCCTGCTTGTCAGTGTCAAGTTCATCCCCTTCCGCAATATTGCTCGGTATTGAAACCACTGCACGACGAATTTGATCCTTCAGTCCATAATCTTTCTTAAACTCTCCGGCATTGGTTATCTTATAAATATATACCGCCAGCTCTTTCCCCTTTTGCCAAACTCGAAGTGATCTAAAACCCCCGTTACTCATCTAATTCACCTTCACCCTTCGCCTTTCACCCTTCGCCTTTCACCCTTCGCCTTTCACCCTTCGCCCTTCACCCTTCGCCTTTCACCCTTCGCCCTTCGCCCAACATATATCTTTTCAGTTCTTCCAATCCCTCAACAGAGCCTGCTTCATAAAACCTCTCAAAGACCTCAAACGCGGCCAGTTCATCCTTACTCAATAGCAACTGATATAACTCGGAAAGGTCATACGGCATATCCCCGGGAACCGAGTCAAAGGCCTCCCTTTTGAAAACACCCAACCCATAATCGATATGTCTCATCCGAGGCGAAAGCCGTCTCTTATCATATGCTAAGATCTGACCGTCTTTGAATTCCACGTTGCTCGTATCCCAGGCCCCATCGTTACGAAAAACCGTCATCAGTCCCTTTTTCCCACTGTCTTCGAATGTCGCCTGTATCTTCTTGAAATCACAAGGCAGATAGGAGTCGCCGTAAAGAACATAAAAGCTCTCTCCTAACAGGGATAGGGCCTTCCTGACTGCCCCTCCTGTGCCGAGGAGACGACCCCCATCAAAGGAGTATTCAACTTGGATATCAAATTGTCTGCCGTCATCGACAAAATCCCGGATCATCTCTCCTAAGTGGCCGGCACAGATGACGACATTGACTATCCCTTTTGACCGCAAGAGCCTCAGTTGGTGGACAATAAACGGCTCGCCGTTGATGTCGATCAAGGCCTTTGGGATCTTTTCCGTAAGGGGCATCAACCGTGTGGCCATCCCCCCGGCCAGAATAGCTACCGGTAGACTCATGACATCAAGATCTTTGTGCCTTCAAAATCAAAACGAAATCGGACCTCTTCAAGTCCGGCGTGGGTCATTGTCTTACGGAGTTTGCCCCGATCTTCAGCATAAAACATTAGAAAACCTCCACCACCTGCACCTACAAGCTTTCCCCCTATGGCACCGTTGTTCTTTGCAGCCTCATACCACTCATTGATTTCAGGGTTACTCATACCACCCGAACGTCTCTTTTTGTGCTCCCAGTGCTCATGCATAATCTCCCCGAACTCCCGGGTATTCCCTTCCTCGAGGGCTTTCCTGCTGCGGAGACCCAACTCTTTCACATAATGGAGGTTATTTAACATCTCCTGATCCGACTCCTGTGTACGGGTGTCCTGATCTTTGAGTATGCTCCCCGCACTTCGAGAAAACCCGGTAAAAAAGAGCAATAAATTGTCTTCTAAGTCGAAAAGGGTCTCCATGCTGATATTGACCGGTCTGGCTCCCACCTTATCATCCTTATGGAATCTGAAACTGGTGATTCCCCCAAAGGCCGCGATGTACTGGTCCTGCTTTCCCACGGGTTCCCCGAGGCGATCAATTTCTATTTCACACGCAATCTTTGCCAATTCCTCCGGATGGATCAACCTTCGCCGGTGCGCATAAAGCGCCTTTACCAACGCGGTGGTAAAACTCCCGGAAGACCCCAATCCGGTCCCCGAAGGGATATCAGCCAAGGTTGTAATCTCAATCTGTGGGGTTCTGAGTTCCATCATCCGGAGGGCCTCTCTGATAATAGGGTGCTGGACCTGATCAGCCAGATCAACACGCTCCAGCTTGGAATATTTAAGAAAGATCCCCTCTGTAAACGGGCGCATGATTGTAACGTAAACATACTTGTCTATGGCCGCCGATATCAAAAACCCGCTGTAATCCCTGTAATAGGATGGGAGATCAGTTCCGCCCCCCCCTAAAGAGATCCTTAATGGACTCCGCGTTATGATCATGGAATTCCTCTGGAATTAGCTCATGGCTGATGGCTGATGGCTCAAATCTGTTGATTGCTGCTTGTTTGTTCTTTGATTTTTTCTATGAGCCAGGCATTTACAAGCGCTTCAGATGTTATTTTTCTTGCTTTGGCAATTTCTGTCAGTTTTCTGGCAATTTCAGCATCAAGGGCAAAGAGATATTTTCTTCTCTTTATATCAACTTCAAAATCAGCTTCGGGCATCTGTTCATAGAACTCACCCATATCGTGTGTATCAAAATAATTTGTAAGCTCGTCGATCGAATTAAAATGGGGTACAGCTTTATTTTTATTTCTTTTCATATTGTTTCCTTTCTTTTTTCGCCATACTTCTTGCGCTCAAAATCAGTGCTTCTTTCGTTACCTTGTAGATGAAAAGCACACATAAATATCGCCCCGCAACGGTCCGTCCCAAAGCCAAGTATACATTTTCACCTTTACGATCTCCTTTTTCGACAAATCGGTATTTGGGTTTACCACACAACACTTCCTCTACCTCTTCAATTTCGACATGGTGCTTATACCAGAGCTTATCTACAACATCTCTCAGCCATATTATCCCTTCAATCTTCATTTAGATCTCGCTCGTATTCGTTGCCATGCATTCCTTATCCCAAGAGAAGTCATATTTATTACTGAGGAAGCATCCCGGTCCTGATAGATACAGGAGATTCAAGATCCCAGGGCTAATGACTCCTCAGCATTCACCAATAACTGCTTTTCCTTCTTTTTTTCACAAATAACAAATAACGATTAACTAATAACTTCTTCCTCCATCCCATCACCCATAAGCTATCAACTCTGTTCATATATTTTTTCAACAATCTCCAAGGCCGCCTTTGCGTCTTCGAGACCTGCTGCGGGTTTTCGATTTAGCCGGATATCTTCCAGGAACTCTTCGAATTCGACCTCCCACGATCTATCCCCCATTGGGTACTCCCATATTGTTGTTTCCGGTGGCCCCATTTGAGGTAGCATTCTGTAATAAGCCAATCGCTCTACACCGTAACTTCCCCCTAAACCCTCAATATGCAGCTTTCCATCCCGGCCATAAATTTCCAAAGAAAAAAGGTTTTTCCATTCGGTCCAACTCACGTGCAAAAAAGCTACCTGTTGCATGGGAGTTTTCAACAGCATAAATCCGTTATCATCCACCGGCATGTCCCAAAAATAGGTATGAGCGAAACCGGTTACATCATCAAAATCGCCCAAAAACCAGCGAGCCAGATCAATCAAATGGACACCCTGGTCCAGCAACTCCCCCCCACCGGACAGTTCGGGTATGGACCTCCATTCTTTATCATAGCCAACCCGTCCACCGTGACCATAACGCCCACGGAGAAACATTAAATCGCCCAGTTCCCCGGTCTCGAACAATTTTCGGGCCTGAATCAGAGAGGGATGATAGCGGTGATTAAAACCGACCCGCACATGGACCCCTTTCTGTTTTGCCAGAGCCATAATCGGCTCTAACTCAACCGCCCGACGGGCTGCAGGTTTTTCGACCAAGACGTGTTTGCCAGCGTTTACCGCCGCAAAACAGACTTCAGCCAAAGCCTGATGGGTGGTCGATACAATCACAATCTGGACCTCGGGGTCAGTCAACGCAACTTGTAGATCCGTGGCGGCCACACAACCCGGATATGATTGGGCCAATGCCTGTGCCTGTTTAAGATCAACGTCCACACAGGCTATTAAACGGGCCGGGGACAAGACTTTGGCCCGTTTACGTCCAATCAGACCACAGCCAACAATGGCTACTCCCAATGAGTCATTTGCACATTTCTTGAAATTATTCATTGTTATTTGTTATCTGTTATTCGTTGACTGTTATCTGTTTTGCTCCGACTGAGATAACCCTACCGTTGCAAGAGTCGAGGATGCCACAGATCTGAGGCGTCAAGGGTGAAGCTGTAGTACTTTACCGCGAATCCTTGACAACAAAGGAGATGTAGTATCCTCGGCTTTCCCATCGGGTAAATAACATGCCTGTTTTTCGCTGTTTTAAGGATTTCACTTATAGTGCATTCTAACATCTGACACTAAACGTCACAATGGCCTACAATGCCAGTCTTTAAGCCCAGTTGGCCATGTTATTTATGGAACTGGAGGGATAATAGATGTAGCCGATTAATAGCACAAGGGCTTTTGAAATCAAGGTTCGACCCTCTTCGTATCTTCGATTTGGTTTGTGCTGTTATTTTTCCGCCACCATTAACAATTAACCAATAACAAATAACCAACAACCTATCAGCTATCACCCATGAGCCATCAGCCATGAACTATCACCCATCAGCCATCAACCATCTCCCCACTCCTTGCCGCGCTCCTTGGGAATAATTCGCCTCAGGGTATAGATATCGCCTTCAGTTAGATCCTGAATATGCATCGGCAGTTCCTCCCAGGGGTCCCAGATGGCGCTAATCAATTTACCCGTTATCCCATCGCTTGCTGACGAAGCCAAAAAGACGCACAATTGGGCAGCTCGCTGTGGAGGGGCCCCGCCGCTTTTCTTCTGTCTCAGGGCAATATCATATTCCCTCGCCCCGACATTCTCCGGATCCTCTTTCAGAACGATTTCAAGCATGTCCGTGTTCAAGGCCCCGGGTGCTATACTGTTCACCTGGATGTTCAAATCCCGAACTTCCTCTGCCAGAATTTCCGTGAATCGAACAATCCCCGTCTTTGCTACTGCATAAGCGGAAAAATTGGGACGTGAGCCGGTAGCACCACCCCCTGAGAGATTGATGATTTTTCCCTGACCGCCTTTTTTCATCCAATCAATACAAGCACGGGACAATGCCACCGGCGCCAAGAGATTAACCCTGATTGTCTCTTCCCATGCCTTCCACGGGTTTTTCCAAAGAGGGCCTACAGGTCCGAGGATACCTGCGTTATTAACGAGACCGTCCAATCTATCCCAGACCTTTTGAGCCTCTTTAATAATGACCTCCGTTGCTTCAGTCAATCCCAAGTCGGCTATGACCGTATAAATACGCTGACCGGGAGCCGAAGCGATCTCAAGATCTTTTTTCAGTTTATTGAGGGAACCTACCGACCGCGCAACCAGAAGCAAATTAGCCCTGTTATCCCACATGGCCCTCGCAATATGAACACCCAGGCCCCGGGACGCACCGGTGATAATGATATTTCTACCTTCAAGCTGTTTCATTAGCGCCTCTCCAACAGCCACCTGTTTGCCTGAAGATGCTCCAAGGTCTTGATTATGCCTTCTTGTATCGTGAGTTGCGGGCGCCAGCCCAAAGCCCTTATCCGTGAACAATTGAGAAAAATAAAAGGGCTGTCCCCTATCCAGCCCCTCTCACCCCCCCCGTATGAAAGCTCCGGATCAAGGCCTAGGTGTTCGGTAATCCACCCGATGGAATCATTGACCTCACAATATTCGTCGGTTCCCAGATTAAATATATTTACCTTTTCCTCCCCCTTTTCAATAGCCATGAACATAGCATCGATGCAATCCTGTATATAGAGATACGATTTGCGCTGACGGCCGTTTCCTAACACATGCAAGTGGTTTGGATCTGACAAGAGCCTTTTGTAGAAGTCAAAAACATGCCCGTGTGAATATCTTTCACCCAATATTGAGACAAAACGGAAAATCCATCCCCGAAAATCAAATCCCTCACAATAGGCCTGTATCAATCCTTCGCAAGCCAGTTTGGAGGCGCCGTACATCGATGTCTGAACGGGAAAGGGTGCATCCTCAGGTGTGGGAAAGAGATTGGGCTCGCCATAGATGGAGCCGGTGGAGGAAAAGGCGATCTTCTTTATATCGTTGGCCCGCATCGCCTCCAAGACATTGAATGTGGCGGTGGTATTCTGTTTCAGATCCCTCTCAGGGTGAAGTGTTCCAAAACGCACATCAGCGTTCGCCGCCAAATGAAATACAAAATCGCATCCAGCCATAGCCCTGGTCAAGGCATGGAGATCCAAAACATCGTCACGAATCAGCCTGAAATCAGTGTTTGATCGAGCCCGTTCAAGATTCTCATCAAGCCCGGTTGAAAAATTGTCATACCCGACCACCGACACCCCTTCTCCAAGGAGTCGATCAACCAGATTACTGGCAATGAATCCTGCAGCGCCGGTTACAAAAAACCTATCTTTTTTTCTCTTATTCAACATGTCTGAACACCCAAAACCTTGACATCAAATAACCGCTCATAACCGTAATACATACGGAGAGAATAACCCCCACATAGGGTGAAAAATGAAGGCTATTGACAACCATCACAGTTACCACCAATGCGATCACATAGTTAACAAATGACATAATCAAGTATTTTGTGACTTGCCTTCCAATATTACAATAACTCCGAAAAGTCACGTGGCGGTTCATAAAAAAATGAAAGCACAAACCGCCCCAGTAGGCAGCGGTCAGGGAAATCTTGTAATTAATATGCAGGAGATTCCACATTATGGCAAAGATCGAGAAATACACTCCTGCCGTTAAAGCGCCCGTAATTAGAAAAAAAAAGAGCGACCTCTGAAAAAAAAGCCTTTCAAAAAGGCCATAAAATCTATTTGGTATCATCGCCATAAGATAGTCAACGGCAGCAGGATTCGATACTATTCAAGCCGCGGACCAGCTAAGGCCTGAGGCAGGTCATAAGACACCTGATCCCAAAAGGATAATTAGTGTATCTTCCCATCCGAAGTTCAAGCGCCATAATGAGCCTTAACAAAAAATTATCTCCGGTTTGCCGAATTTTTTCCTCCACAATCTTCTTATCACAGGTACGATTTTCCTTAAGATGACGTTGATTTCGCTTCTTGACAAAGCTGAAAAGGGGATAGAGGAAACATCCCAAGTGGGACTGTTGAACTATCTTGAATCCGGAACCGTCCATGAGATCCTGCAATCCAGCCAAATTGTAACGTCTAAAATGCAAAAGATATCTGTCATACACATCATATAAAGATGGTCCGGCTGGAACTTCCAGAACAAGAATTCCTCCCGGTTTCAATATCCGCTTAACCTGACGAATGGCCTCAGCATCATTTTCAATATGCTCGAGCACATTCAGCATCACTACCGCGTCAACACTCGCATCCGGGAACGGACATTCGACAACATCGAACTGCAATACTGGCATTCCGGTCAATTCGATGGCCAGAGATTCCAGATGTTCCGGGACGCAATCAGAGCCTATTACCGTTGCCTCTGGAAACCGCTCTTTCATAGAACGAAGCATGGCCCCTGAAGAACAACCCACATCCAGCACCACCGGTGATCCACCGTCTATATATTTTCCCAACTGTTCGAGAGCAACCTGGCGGGAGGCCTTATCAATAAAATGATCGTCCCCTGAAACCGTTTCATGAAATGTGGTCAGGTCGCCCGACCAACCTTCTTTGTTGGCTCCGTATCTGAGAACTTTCACAGATTTTCCATCCACCACAAACCCGCTGCCCGTCCACTCCGGGGGCGGGCTTTCATTTTCAACCGGGGGCAGAACAAAAGGGAGTTTCATAGATTAAACTTCCGATCTATTATATACATGGGCCGCCGCTTCACTTCGTCATAAATCCTCCCCACATATTCCCCCATTAGCCCCAGACAGAGGAGCTGCACACCCGAAAAAAAAGTGACAACAAGAACGGTCGTCGAGAGGCCAGGGGTCAGGTCAAATCCAACCAGTTTTTGAAATGCATACCATGCCCCCAATAGGAAACTGAACCCGGCTAATATCCCACCGGCTATGGACATCATCTGAAGCGGCCTGCTGCTGAAGCTGATCAAGCCGTTCAGCCCAATCCTGAGAGAACCCAAAAAACGGTTGTAATTACCACGGCCATGCAGGCGTTCATCCCGGTCATACTCGATAGAGGCCTGTTTGTATCCGACATAGGCCACGAGCCCACGCAAAAAACCGTGGGTTTCATTCAACCTCCGGAGGTCCTCCATCACCCTTCGGCTCATGATCCTGAAATCACCCGTGTCACGGGGAAGATCTATGTCGGAGAGCTTGTTTATAACATAATAACCCATACCTGCAACTATCCTTTTAGGAACCGTCTCCCCTTTGCGGGAACGACGCTTGGCATAGACCACCTCGTAGCCCTCCTTTAATATGGCATACATTTCTTTGATCAACTCAGGAGGGTCTTGAAGATCCACATCAATAACAACGCATGTCTTACCTCTGCACGTCAGGATTCCAGCCATCGTAGCCGCAGGCTGCCCAAAACGCCTTGAAAAGACAATCATCTTAATATTGGGATTGCGGTCAATCTCCCCCGCAATTATCTCTTCCGTCCGGTCCGGGCAGGGATCAAGACAGAACAGAATTTCGTAATCCACTTTCAGGGAGTGCAGGAGTTTCTCTATCCGGTCAAGAAATGGACGGATATTTTCTTCTTCCTTGTATACAGGCACTACAATGGATATATCCGGGTTTTGCTCGGCAATTCTTTGGCTATCAGACATGTTAATTCCTTATTCTTGATTCATTTTCACCAGTTTGATCTTCAGCCCACGAACCCCAATCAGTAATGGTCGTCTATCGCCATTTCCCGTTACTGAGACACTCGGCCTGTCGGGTGAATATAATATGACACTATTTTTCCCACCGACTACGGGAAAAATTATGTTTTGGGGTCCATTCTCAGAAATTAGGATGTTACTCTGATACCCTTGATCTGTCAACAGCACCAGCCGTCGGTCCGGTTTATCCGGCAGGCTTGGCCCAAGTAAGAACTCCGCGGAAATAGCAGCCGTGCCATTTTCGGTTGATAGCAGGTCAATTTCAGTATCACCATCACCAATCCAGAAAAAAGACTTCCCGCCCATCTTTTCCAGTCCGTTCGGATTTCGGATTTCGGTCGGTTGCAGCCATCGACTATCCTTCAATTTCCACAGGTAATAGGGGCCTCCCTCCCATAAGAGACTCGATTGCGGAAAAGACTCCTTGCTATCCGTAAGGGCGTATCTGACCTTTGTAGTGTCCACTTCCAGGGCCCTTTGCATAAAGGGAATGACATGAGACTGGGCCATGTAAGCCCTGTACTGAGCAAGCGATATGGGTACATTTCTCAGGAAAAAAACGGCCCACTCATTGGCAATATTGTCATTCACGGTCACAAGAACCGGTTTTGATCTAATGATACTCTCGATTTCTGCGACTTTCTTGAACGGTAAGATGGATTTGTAAGGGAGGGACCTGTCCTTATAAACCAACATTGCCGCATTCATACAGAAAAATAACATGAACACACACAGAGCAGAACCTGTAATCAGACCTTTGAACCTTCCTCGTCGTCGCGGCAATGCTAATAATTTGTCTGCTCCGAGAATGACCACAAAGGACATTGCCCACCAGTTCAAGAGAATCAATTTATAGGCCCCGTAAGAGTATTCCTGCCCAACTATCATATAGAGGGTGCCTGCGAAGAGAACAATTAGTGTAGCGGCAAAGCCCCACTCCTTGCGCCTGAAGAGATCGTATATTCCCAAGACCGCCATGATTGACAAAATGAAAGAGAGGAGAGAACAGAGAAAAAACCACAACCCGCTGATTTTCGGAGCAAAGGAAGACCCTGCGGGATGAAAACCCCATAAACACATTAATAGCGTCGATTGCTCAAGCAGGCCGGGAAAGGCATTTCCCCCCGGCCGCACACCGCTTCCCAATCCTGCCTTAGCTTGTTGAATAAAGAACAAAATGAGATCATGTAGAGGTGCAATCCCAATTACCAACAGAAGACATGTCAGCGACAGCAAGATTAGCCAGGGCTTTAAGGGTCTGCCATCGCGAACAATCCGTTGGATGAAAAAGAGACAGGCGCCTCCAATGACAAAAGGGGACATTTCCGGATAGCAGTAGATAAGAGCAATAACCAGCCCGGCCAAAATGAAGACCCAGCGTTTGCGTTGCGGTTTTATAATATGAGAAATTCCGGCAAATGCTGGCAAAAACGATATTGCCAAGGCATTGTCGTAGTTGTTTGAGGAAAGAAGACTTAACAGCCAGCCAGAGAATAAGCAACCACCAACATAAAACGGAATTAGATTCTTTCTCAGCCCTTTTACCCTGCCCACGAACATGCAGGCGGAAGAAAAGACAAACAAAGTCCAGGCGAGGAATAATCCACTGGCCATCTGGGTATCCGCGCTTGAACCTGAAAGGACAGCAAAGAATCCGAGCAGAGCAGATGCAATAAATCTTATACTGTTCAGATGGGCAGCATACTGCGCAAGGGGAGACAGACCCCCTTCGGCGCCGCGGGGATAGTCAAGCAAATATTGTCCATATGCTATGTATGACCACCCATCCCAGGCAGGGCTACCCAGATACGATGTTATCCCGTTCCAGAAATATGGGGCCATCAAGAGAACCGGGACGACCAGCACGATTAACACCCTGGGCCAATCCTGCTTGAAAAAACGAAAATCCGCACGCCAAAATCCCACAATGGCCAACAGGATAGTCAGGGGCCAGATCAACAAACGAAGATCCTTAACAGTAAACCCGCTCGAGACACCGAGGCCCAGGAGAATTGTCCAGAAGCTGAGCGTGATTATAGGTGCGAGAAATATGGAAACGGGGGTATCCACTTTTACACCGCTCAGACGTAAGATCCCCTGGCCGGTTAATATGCTGCATACACAGAGAAAAAGGTATACGGCCATCCTGCGTTCCTCAAAGCAGTCTCATGATTATCAGATATTAACTTTAACAATCGGTTTAAAGAGAAGACCCAGAATCAGGGTCAGAATAAAGTATAAGACCACAGGGTCTACACGCCAAGCCAGGAAAGGATAGGTGGCGGGTCTATAACCAACGGTGACAGCTTTAAAGGGAGATGTTTCCGAGATGAAACCCTCGGCGTTGTCAACGAAAAGTCCATCCAAATTACACTTCCTTTTTTCGGGTGAAAACCCTTGTTTGATCGAAGAAGTGAGGACTTTTTTATCAACTCCCTGTGGCTCACCTTCAATTGACACCCTTATAAACTGGTCATTCCCTTCGGACCTAATGACTCTTGCGCGCCAGTATATACTCCCGTCAGATATAATCCGCATTGGGGGTGTCTCCACTAAGATTCCATCGGAGGTATCACATTGAACCTTTTCAATGGTCTTGGAAATATTGGGCACAACCTTTTTGTCAAGTTCAGCACAAACAATGAAGCCCTTATCTTTCTGAATAGGCATGTGACCAAATCGGTTGAATAACTGAATCGATATGATCAACACAGGAATAATTATTACTACCAAGGGGACCAAGGTATACCTCAGATAAACCATGTTGTATCCAAGTATTTTTCCAATGTTTTTCAAGGTCAGGGCCGGTCTATCCTTATAAAGTCTGATTTCTAAGATATAGGCAATAATCTTGTTCTTATAGTACCTTATCATATCTTGATTTGAGGTCTTCTTGAATATGATCAGGAATAGCAACGCGCTAATAGCGCTTACTATCAGGATATCAAGGTAAGACGGCGTTTTGGAGAGAGGGGTCCAGAGAACGTCAAAGAGCTGGTTTAAGAATATGGCTGCCTTTTCCATCTCGTGTCAGAAAACTATCCCTCCTAAGAAATATACCCCAGCCCCTGCAATCTCTTGATCACATCTTCATCATTATCATCCGCTTCAGGCGGGGTAGCAACTCTCTCAAGTAAGTGGGTGACAAATTCCTCTACTGAAGAATACCCTGCCCCCTCAGAGACATCTTTAACCTTCTCATAAAGGTCTTTATCAATCTTTATCTTTGGCATCTTGATCCTCCTTCTTCCTTCTAAACTGTATACAACGGCTTTCCCTCCACCTCAGCGGCAGGTACAATACTAAATTCCTCCAAGATTGTAGCAGTAATGTCGGAAAGGCTGGGGGTTTCCTTAGTCACTCTCTTATTCGTAAACAAGACGGCAGGCACAATATTTGGATCAACACAATGATCCCCGCTCCACTTGTCGAGATTATCGGAAATCACCTCATTTGAGAACCCCCCTAAAATACTGTCCCACGAATTCCTGTAACCGCGGTTCCAACCTACGATCAGGTCCGGGGCATATGTATGACGCCTGTGCTCCCTTTCTGGAACAACCCACACACTGGACACGACCTTTTTCCCGGTTAAAGGGTCAATGAGCTTCAGTAGGTCCTGTCGCAACTTTGAGACCAAATATTTCGCTTGCGAATCCAGCACCATGCCGTTCTTTTCCCTCCCCTTACGGTTCAGATAAATTGAATTAATGCCAACGCTGTAGGCACCTGTCCTTGACCATTTGACATTCTCAAGATACCCCTTGTTTTCAATGTTGCCCCTGTTGGACAGCGTTAAATAGCCGTTTTTATACAACCAGGTATTTACATTGACCTGTCTCCGAAAGGGGGCAAAGCCGTGGTCAGACATCGCCATTAAAGTGAAATCAGGATCATCAATATCGTTTTGATCCAAGACCTTACCTAAGGTCAGGTCCATCTCGATATAGAGTTTCTTGATGACATCTCCGTATTTTTGGTGAAGCCCCTGGTTGTAGAGCGGATTATGCGCATCGATGGTACGCCAGTACATATGGGTATCTTGGTCGAGGCTGGAAAAATAGAAAAAAAGCATCCCGGTGTCCTGCCTGCTGAACCACCTGAGTTCATGGTCCAGAAGCCTTTCCCTTTCACGAATAATCTGGTAAGCAAGACCTAAGTATTCCCGATCATCCAGGACCCCTTCAGAAAGGGCCTTGGTGTCTTCGGGCAGTCCCTGGGTATAAAAGGGGCCCACGTCCCTGACCAGTTCATCTCCATAGTCTTGACTCGATACAATCGGAAGAGCCGGGTCAGCCGGGTCAATATTAATGGGCGAAACATACATGGTGAAGTCGGGGTAGACGCTCTTGACAAATAATTTACAAATACCCTTTATCTCATAAAACGGCTCAATCATCGGAAACGAGAGTTCTACCCACCCGCTCCATTCTCCCTGCTGAAGCAGAAATTCATTACCCTGGATCAAAATGCGGACAAGGGGATGTTTCCTGTCACGCCAGATCTCCACCCGGACCTTTGTCTCGGGGCTGTTTTCCTCAAGCGTGTTAGCAGGGCCTGGCAGGTGAGTTTTGAGCTTTTGACCCTGAAAGGCGACAGGGATGATCAGCCCTCCGGTAATATCCCTCTTGAATAGGTTCGGGGCCGTGGTAAACAGTGTGAAGCTTCCATATCCTCCGCGGAGATCCGGGGTCCCCATGCCTGAAACCATATTTACGTTCTTGTTCTCGCAAGGGAAGTTGGCCGGCATCTTGAAAACTGTTGTGGGTATATCAGCCTCTGACAAATATTCCCAAAACGGCTTTCCTTTCCTCAAATTCTCGGTTTTACCTTTAGAGATTGGTATCTTCCAGCGACCTATGTTCAGCGTATGGTCTGGGGGCACAACTCTTGAAGTAGAAAGGTATGGGAGCATGGTTTTCGGATCACGTTGAATAAAGTCATATATGCCATGCACATAGGGCGAGGCGCCAACAGTAAAATTCGACCACGCAACCGGGCTTTGGGGAGGAGTGCTGGTGACCACGGATCGCATGCTCCCCTTCTTTGCAAGCCGGGAGAAATTGGGCAAAAGCCCCTGGCGCATAAACTCGTGGGAAAGTCGGGGGTCCATACCATCAATACCGAGCACCAACACCTTCTTTTTGTTTGCAGACCCTTTATTCAACCAGCAGCCAGTAGGGAAGAGAGCACACCCAACCCCAAAGGCAGCACAGGTTCTCAAGAACTTTCTTCTTATCACGTGCACCCTCCTTCTAATAGACTTCCCCATTTGATGCGGACAATCTTAGGATCTTCCCATCATAAAAACCAGGCCTTTTAAGTCCAAACAGGTTTAAAATGGTGGGCGCAATATCTTCAATAGCCGGGTTTTCATCTTCAAGCTTCCAGTTGGAGAAAAATACCCCTGGCACAAGCTCCGGGTCAATGGCGTGATCACCGCTCCAGCTACGGGTATTTTCCTCTACGATCTCATCAGTGATCTTCCCCGTAGCCGAATTCCAGGAAGCCCGGTACCCTTGCTCAAAACCGATTAGGATGTCGGGGGCCTCGCCTGTGTATGGCCCCTTAAGTGATTCCTGAGCCAAAAAAACCCGTCTTATGGGCTTGAATCCGTTTCTTTCATCCCAAAGGGCTTCCAGTTTCTGCCTGATTTCATTTTGCAACGCAATCTTTTCTTCCCCTGATTCGACCGTTCCCAGACCTTCCCTGCCTCGAATATTTAAGAATATACCGCTCAGACCATAAGCATAGGCCCGGGTCCTCACCCAGTCTACATTAGCGAACCATTCACTCCCGTCAGGGCTACCTCCGTCATTTAACACAAGATAGCCTTCCTTCCATAGCCAGGAATTCAGGTTTATTCCCCACTTGAACGCTTTGAATCCGTGATCAGATACTATGATCAGGAGGTCGTTTTCAGTGAGCACACTCTGAATCTCACCGAGGAGCTTGTCCATCTTCTGGTAAAGACGCTGAATGGTATCTTTATATACTGTTGTATCCTTCCCTTTGTTGGCGGGATGGTCTGGAGAGAGGTACCTGAAAAACATGTGTTGGATACGGTCAGTCGTGTCAAAAACCGAAACCACCAACCCTTCCTGATTCTTCTTGAGGGCGTCCGTCAGATGCCTCTTTCTCTCTTCGTAAATATCGTATGCCTGATCGAGAAACGCACCTTCATCAATTACACGTTCGTTCAACGCCCACGTATCTTCGGCAAGTCCGAGGGACGCGAAGGGACCCCACAATTTGGCAAGCATGGCAGAATAGAAGGCAGGTTGGGATATTGGGAGGGCCGGTTTTTCCGGGTCGATATTGATAGGGGTCATATAAATCTTGAGGTCAGGATTCATTTCAATAATCAAGAATCTGGCAATGCCCCTAACCCGTTTCCTGAGACCAGCCCCAAATTCCAATTTGGTCCACGGCGAATATTGTCCCTTCTTGAGCAAGACAGCGGTTGCCCCAAAGTTCAGGCGAACAGACTGTTTCTCATAATCAATTTGACCTTCAAAAGGGATTTCCAGATCCTTGCCCGATCCATTTTCGCTTACACCGGGGCCGATGATCCTGCTCTTGAATCTATCGCCTTCAATCCGGATGGAAATCTTTCTGCCCCCGGTTGACACTCCTAAGGAATCAGGGGCTTCGGTGGTGTATAATGTGAAGGTCCCCTGTGTGCCGAGGAGGTCAGGCGTACACATGGCAGAAAGGGAGGCGCCATAAAATTTCTCAGGCGGAAAAGTTATGGGCACTCTCAGAATTGTGCTGAATATCCCCTTTTCGCCAAGAAGCCTCCAAAAAGAAACGCTTTTTCTCAAAAATCTGACCTGATTCCTTCTAAAAGGTACCTTCCAGGGGCCTATTCTATAATATTTGGTGTATGAGGATATGCGAGCTGAAGAAAGAACGGGCATATAGTTCTTCGGGTCCCTGGTGTAAAAATCAAAAATAGCGTGTTTTCCCGGATTCACCCCGGTAGAAAACGTCGACCAGGCAACGGGGGAAATAGATGGGGTGGTTGTTCTCAGACGCCGGAAGCTGCCCTCCTCCTTCAGGCTCAGAAAATTAGGGAGACCCCCATTTTTCATAAAACGCTCAGTCAGCTCAGGGTCAAATCCGTCCAGTCCGAGGATAACAATTCTCTTGACCCTGCTACCCCCTCTGAGCCTGCGACGCCTGATAAAAATGAAGATCGCTCGAACCGGCCACGTGATAATCGTCAAGAATCCGAGAAGTCCTGCCAGAAACAATACCAGAAAGGATGAAATAAAGGCAAAACCCGCCCCAGGGCCTATGTACGCATATGCCGTTCCGATCCCGCTCCAGAGGATCAACAAGACAAAGATGACAACTCGAAATAAAAATAGCATGACTACCTGACTACTACTTGACATAACCTAACTCTTTCAGTTTTCGGATCGTCTCATCGCTCAGCTTATTCATGTCAACCCGGTTTGCCGGGGATTCAGCAGGACGTTCGCCCTTATGGGACCTCATGAGTTGCCGGTAATAACCGGCAATCACCGGTAATTCATCGATTAGATTACGGCTTTCCGATGAGTCTTCCGAGATCTTAAACAACATTTGGCCTTCAGGAGACTCCATATATTTGTAAGTTGCATCCCGGATAGTTCTCGCGTTTGTCAGCAGGGTTTCCGCATAAATATAATCGTCCAAAGGGTCGGACCCCAAAATGAATGGGATGAGGCTCACTCCCGAAAACATGCCCTGGCAGGGGATACCGAAGATATCCGACAGTGTGGGGGCGATGTCGATCAAACTCGAGACGTGGTTTATTCTTATCGGAAAAAGGCGCAATTCCTTTGGAAAGCGGACTATAAACGGAACATGGATCATCTCATCAAAAACCGTCGTATTATGCTGTATCTTTCCGTGTTGCATGAAAGCCTCCCCATGGTCGGACGTCAGGATGAAGATGCTCTGCTCCAAGATTTTGCTTTTCCGTAAATAATCGAAGATACCCTTCACTATTTGATCGGCCATAAGGATGTTCGCATCGTACAAGGCCACGAAATATCTCAATTGTTCATCGTTGAGTTTCAACTTCCCGGATTCGATACGATCAAGGTTCTCCGATGTTGGTTCTATACGACCGTCGGGAGGATCCATAAATATCCTGTATTTTTTCGGGGGAAAATAGGGAGAGTGCGGTGGCATCAAATGGACATATATGAATTTTCTTTCATTCGAATCGGAGTTGTAAATCTGACGGATTGCATTGATCACTGTACCCACATCTGAACTGGAACCAGGCTGATCGAATATTTTGGAAAAACCCCTTGATAGCCCCCAGGTTTCTTTAAAATAAGGATGACCGGCTATCAGATACGTCGAGACCCCGGCGTCCGAAAATAGTTCATTGATAGTGGGGACGAGAGGATTCAACCGACTCTCATTATTGATCAGGCCATGCTCGTATGAATATTTTGAGGTAAAGAGCGTGCCAGTTGAAGCCAGCGTATAGGGGGCATTGGCAAACATCTCTTCAAACACAACGGATTCTTCAGCCAGTTTGTCAAGAAATGGTGTCGTCTTACGATGATAGCCATACAGGCTGGAATGCCGGGCGTGGAACGCATCCAGTACGATATAAATAATATCGTACCTGCCCGGGAAATCCCATTTCTTAAGGGTAGGCGTCTTCTTTTTACCAGTGGAAACAATGCTTATATTTTTCCATTCCCCATATTGTTTCCCTGACATACCAGACGTCGCTATCCGTTTTTCCTTTTGCTTTGTCAGGAAACTGAGCTTTACGATTTTATTCGAAAGGCCCGAAAGCCCTATCTCTTTGAACCCGGAAGAATCGATTCGAAATATCTCGGGGACAGATTCGTCTGAAATGAGTTTTACAACACCGCACAAGTTTTCATCTTTCACATCGAAATTAAAGCATAGAGCGCTCTCTTTCGGAATCTTTCCGTAATAATCGAGGTGGGTATTCGGTGGTTGTCTTATAATATCATCGCTCAATTCTATTTGGGCATCGGAAGATCCGGCAAGGTCAAACTCTATTCGTTCAAATAAGACCGACAAGTTGCGACAGTCTTTGCTGTCACCAATTTCACAGGGTTTCTTGGCATAGGAGTATTTAAAAGTAATGATATTTCTTCCATCCTTGAGAGAATCCGAAGGTAAAGAGACTTCATACTCATCTCTTCCGGAGCTGAGCGCAATTTCTTCTACAAACTGAGAGTTAAGATAAACGCGGATTTTCTGTCGCACGTTTTTGTCATATGCCATGGGACCACACTTGAAACGGATGGTGGATTTCCTTTTCGCGTCGGCAATGAAAAAGAATTCGCTTTCCAGTCCTTCTGCCCATCTGTGAGTTTTTTCGAACCCTGACCAGCCCTTTAAGAGTAAATCGCCCCGCTCAAGGT
The DNA here is from genome assembly GCA_014382715.1 of Candidatus Desulfacyla euxinica. Classification (GTDB taxonomy): domain Bacteria; phylum Desulfobacterota; class DSM-4660; order Desulfatiglandales; family Desulfatiglandaceae; genus Desulfacyla; species Desulfacyla euxinica. Next base: position 19,699 of record JACNJD010000267.1, read on the forward strand.
CGACGCGTTTAGTGGCATAGAGCTTTTCCGCATTATCAACTTCTCGGATTAGACCCTTGTGAGTGAAGGCGCGTTGGTTTGCATCACTCTTCTCTGTGGCT
>JACNJD010000155.1:0-16142 GCA_014382715.1 Candidatus Desulfacyla euxinica
TGGAGCCAACAATAATGACATCGGTTTTCTCCAAGACCTTGGCCATAATAAAGGCACGCTGCGCCCCAGGCGGGTAACCGGACTCTCGCAACTCTTTCAACAGGGAAGGCATGGTGATGGCATCCCGCATCTTCTCGAAAAATCTCTGCTCTCCTACCCCTTCCCCGGCGCCTTCAGGTGTCGGCGCAGGCACAATGATCACCCCATCTTCTTTTACCACTGAGACAGGTGCAAAAAAGAGATAGCTGGCGGCCCGGCATGCCTGGTAGATGTTTACGTCCTTGGGGTACCCCACTCCGGCAATAGCCACATCATATTGCCGGTTGATCGGGACCTCATAAAGCTTTCGGGCCTCGTCTACCAACTTTTGGAAAGTTGCATCCGGTTCGCCTGCAAGCACGGCTACCGGCCTCTTTTGGTCATCCTGGACCACATTCAGGATGAACTTAAGGCCGGCACGCCGGGCCGCCTCAGTCACCCCTTCATGGAAGGGGTTCCCCTCGATTTTGCCCAGCCGTGTCCCCGGATGATCCATGATCCTGGGGCCGTGTGTATAGGCGATCATTGCCTCACCAGCCGCACCGATGGCCACAGTCTTACGACCGCCCGAATAGCCCCCAAACTGGTGGGGCTCCACAATACCGGTGGCGATCAGGAGATCGGCCTCATAGGCCAACCGGTTAACGGTCAGGGGGATGCCGCTCTCTGTTTTGCCTAAATCCACCAGGGCTTCCTGGTGCTGGGCATTATGATCCACAACCCCATAGCGATCCACAATTTCTTTCCCTAACTTGACCACCTTTTCTTCGTACGTGCTGGGTCGATGGAGACCAACACCGCACAGGAGGGTGATTTGGTCGTCTGGGACTCCGGCAGACTTCAGGTCTCTGAGCATTGCCGGGACCAGTAGGCGGTCCGGACCAGCCCGGGTAATGTCGGTAAAGACGATGCACACCCTGTCCCGGGGTTTTGCGAGCCCGCTTAAAGGGGGCGAGTTAATTGGCTTTGATAGGGTTTTTGAAATGGCCTCTTCCAGGTCTCTTATGGGTGTTGTGTGCCGAGACGCGGCCACCGTGCCGGTCATCCCGGGAGGTAAGTCAAAGCTCAGGTGATCTTTTCCAAAAGGAATAGTGTACATGATAAGTGCCTAAAGTTTGAAGTGCCTAAAGTGATCTAAAGTTTACCCAGTTAAATACGAAGTCCATTTAACTGGCGTGCCTAAAGTTGATGGTCTCGTAAAAGTCTCCAAGACTGTCACTCCCGCGAAAGCGGGAGTCCAGAAGTGATTGATTTCCCTGGATTCGCTGCGTTCGCGGGAATGACAAAAACAGGTGATTTTTGACTTTTCACGAATTCATCTTTCCAGTTTCCAGTTTCAAATAATAGGAGCTTAATCACGATATTGTCAATATCATTTCAGATAACAGGCATTTCGCCCCATATATTGGTGTTCAGTATTTTTATTGCACACTATGTTGTATTTTTTCCTTTACAAACCCTTGGCAATTTGATAAAATGCTTCTATCGGTTGATTCTTGTTTTCTCTCTTAACGGGGATTTCAAGTGTAAAGAGGAGGAACTCATGAAAATCAAGAAAGTTTCCATTCTCGGCTTCAAGTCTTTTATGGAAAAACTCGATATCACATTCTCAAATGGGATCAGTGGTGTTGTGGGGCCGAATGGTTGCGGCAAAAGTAATATTGTTGACGCCATAAGATGGTGTATGGGGGAGCAGAGTCCCAAACAGCTGAGGGGCCGCAAGATGGAAGATATTATATTCAGCGGCGCCGGAAGCCATAAACCCCTTGGAATGGCAGAAGTCTCCCTCATGTTTGAAAATGGAGATGGGTCATTTCCTGCTGCATTCGCACAAGATCATGAGCTGTCAGTTACCAGACGCCTCTACCGATCCGGTGAAAGCGAATACCTGATCAACAATGTTTCCTGCAGACTGAAAGATATTCAGGAGATATTTATGGATACGGGTCTGGGCAACAAGGCCTATTCCATTATCGGACAGGGCCAGATTGGCACCATAATCGACCAGAGACCCGAAGATACCCGCGTCATGCTGGAAGAAGCAGCGGGAATTACCAAGTACAGAAGAAAAGTGGAGATATCACAAAGAAAAATCGAGCTTACCGAGAGAAATCTCAAGAGAGTGGAAGATATCTTAGGGGAAATTCAGACACAGATGAGGTCCCTCAAGAGACAGGCTGCCAAGGCCAGACGTTTTAAGACCGTAAGTGAGGATATTCGGAACCTGGAACGTATACTTTATTCTAACAGCTTTCATCAGCTCAAGGAGGAATCCGGAAAAAGAGAGATCTCCACAGAAGGTCTGGAGCGGGAAGAAATTTCAAGATCAACATTGATATCCCAGCTTCACGCCCGCATAGAGGGGATGAATCTGGAATTAGAAGAAAAGGATTCTGGCCTGTCAAACCACAGAGAAAACTTTCACCATCTCAGGGACCGGGTCCACAAGAAGGAAGGAGGAATCGAATCCCTGGCAGGCGAAATGCGGATGATAGAGGAGTTGAAGGTCAGGCTTATAGGTGAGCAGGAAGAGATAGGGGTTCGGCTCACAGATCTTAAGGGGAAGAGGGAGACTTTAGACAAAGAGAAGGAACGGATAAAGGAAAAATCAGTTGCGCTTGAAAACGAGATTTCCCTCAGAGACGAGAGATTGAGGGTCAGAAAAAGGGTGCTGGAAGAGATAAGGGAAGGATATGAAGAGGCCAGGACCGATCTGAACGCCGGCGAAAAGAGGGAGGTTGGGCTGAATAATGAATCAGGGTATGTTAACAGGTTACTCGATCAGATTTCGGACAGCCGGTCCAGGCTTGATAAAGAGCTGAAAGAGCTAACCGCCAAGTCTCAGAACGTTATAAAAGTCTCCGAAAGAAAGAGCAGGGTCCGTGAAGCAACTGCTGAAAGACTGAGCGAGATTGAGTCTGCCATTGAAAAGGGCAACGCGGATTCAAGAGAATTGGAGATGATAAAGGAACGTGTTGAATCCGAGCTAAAGTCAGCGGAAGGGGATCTGAACAGGTGCCAGTCCCGATTGGCGAGCCTGGAGGCCTTGTCAGATAATTTCGAAGGGTATAAGATGGGGGTCAGGACCATAATGAAGGCAAAGGATTTTGGCCCCCGTAAAGAAGGTCGGATTCTTGGCATCCTGGCAGATGTTATCCAGGTAGACCCGAAATATGAACGGGCCGTTGAAGCGATCCTGGCCGATAGATTGCAGTATGTGCTTGTTGAATCACAGGAAGATGGCCGGCAGGCCGTTGATTATTTGCGGAAAAGGGCAAAGGGGATGGGCAGTTTTGCCTCAGTCAATGATTTGAAAGATGAGAAAGAGGGCACGGGTAAAGATTCGGAGTCTCCAATGCTGCTCGATTATGTGTCCACATCCCCGAAATATACATCCTTGATAAACACTCTGCTCAGAGACACGGTGATTGTGGAAGATCTAGAAAAGGGACTTTCCAGCTGGAAAAAGATGCAGGACCTGCCCGGCAAGAATGGAAAAGGGAGCTGCTTTGTTACCGTGGACGGGGACATTGTTGATCAGATGGGTGTAGTAAGTGGGGGAAGGTCCTCACACGGGTCTCGCGGGCTTCTTGAAAGGAAGAGGGAGATTGCCGAACTGAAAAAGGCTTCTGCAACTCAGAACGCAAGGGTTGAAGAGTCGCAGTCTAAACTCGAGGAGATCATTGCCCGGATTGAAGAAAAAAAGAAATCACTTGAAGGCTTTGCCGAGGCTAAATGGGCCTGCCAGGACGAAATAAACCAGCTTGACAAGGTGCTGTTTCGCCTTGGCCAGGAACTGGATCAATTGGAAAAAATGTCCCGGAAAATATCAGAGGATCTTGAAAGAAAAGGGGTAGAGCAGAATAAGCATAAAAAAGAACTCTTGAAGCTGGAAGAGGAACTCAATGAGCGTCAGGCAAGGCGAAAAAAGGAAGAGGAATATTTCCAGAAAAAGGAGCGTGAGCTTAAAGAGGCAGAAGAGGAATTTGAACAATACCGTGAAGAGGTCGCAAAACTCAAGGCGGATTACCGGATTTCAGAGGAAGGTCAACGTAGCGCAGCCCGCGAGATGGAGATGTTGGACAGTTACGTTGATGATTCTCTCAAACGGTTAGAAAGCATCGACGAGGATATCTCTTCGGGACAGGGGAGACATGATAATTGTGTGAGAAGAAAGGAAACCCTTCAGGAAGAGCTGAAAGACCTCTATGACAGGTTACAAAAGGCCGAAAATGATATGAACCGCGCTGAGTTAGAGCGCCGGGAATTTCAGACCCGGATCAAGGGTGAAGAAAGGAAGGAGGAAGACCTGAAAAAAGAGATTGATGACCTCAAAGAGCGAATCAACGCCGCTAAGATGGAGCACTCTGAAATCCAGTTCAAGATGAATAATTTAATTGAAGTGGTCATAGACAAGCTAAATCTGGATCTTCCTGAAATTTACAAAGAGGACTTACAGGATGACTTCTCTAAAAGAGAAGCAGAGGAAAGGGTTGAGCAGCAGAAGAGTTTGAGGGACCGATTAGGAGACGTAAATCTTGCAGCCATAAAGGAGCTTGAGGCGTTGAAGGAGCGCCACGAATTCATTGTGGGCCAGCGTGAAGACCTGATCAATTCCATCGAATCGTTGATAACTGCCATCAAAAAGATAAACCGGACTTCTCTCGAAAAATTCAAAAAGACATTCCAGGATGTGGATGATAAACTGAAAAAGGTCTTTCCCATCCTGTTCAACGGGGGGACCGCAGGGCTGAGATTGACAGATGAGACAAGACCCCTGGAAAGCGGGGTCCTGGTTGAGGTACAGCCCCCCGGAAAGAGGCTAAGCCATATGGGACTCCTTTCAGGCGGAGAAAAGGCCCTGGTTGCCATGGCCCTTATTTTTGCCATCTATATGATCAAACCTAGCCCTTTCTGTCTCCTTGACGAGGTGGATGCCCCCTTAGATGAAGCCAATATCGACCGGTTCAACATCCTGCTGCAGGAGATAAGGCGGGCATCTCAGATCATCATGGTAACCCATAGCCGGAAGACCATGGAGATCACAGACCATCTTTACGGAATTACAATGCAGGAACGCGGGATATCCAAGCTTGTATCCGTGAACATAAATGGTGGATCGGAGCGGAGTCCTGAAGAAGTAAGTGCAAGGGAATAGGACTTTGGCTTTTTTTAAGAAAAAAAAGGGGAAGGGACAAGAGAGTAGCTCCACCACCCCGGGTAAAGAACCTGTCCAGACCATCCCTGACAGCAATACCTTAAATCAGAAAAAAGGCCGTTTTCGGAGACTCCGACAGGGGCTTTCAAAGACAAGGTCTTCTCTGACAGGAAGACTGGACCGCCTTTTTTTGGGTAAGAAGGAGATCACCGAGGAGTTGTTGGAGGATTTGGAGGAGATTCTTTTTACCTCGGATATCGGTGTAGCCACAACCCAGGAATTGATTGATTCTGTTCAGGAAAAAGTTGCCAGAAAGGAGCTTAAAGATCCTGAAAAGCTGAAAATTGCCCTGAAAGAACATATGCTGTCGTTTTTAAACGTTGGGGCTGTGGAGCACCCTTCCCCCGGGCCGGGAGAACCCTTGGTTATAATGGTTGTCGGCGTAAACGGTGTCGGGAAGACCACCACCATAGGAAAGGCGGCCAGTCGTTTCAGATCGGATGGAAAAGAGGTCCTGTTAGTTGCAGCCGACACCTTCCGGGCAGCTGCGGTGGAACAGTTGACCATCTGGGGTGAAAGAGTAGGTGCGACCGTCATCAAGCAGGATACGGGCTCTGATCCTTCGGCCGTAGCCTTTGACGCCCTGACTGCTGCCGTTGCGAGAAAAGTTGACGTTGTCCTCATCGACACGGCAGGCCGGCTTCATACAAAGATCAATCTCATGGAGGAACTGCAAAAGATCCACCGCGTGATCGGTGGTAAGCTTCCTGGCGCGCCCCACGAGGTCTGGTTAGTTTTGGACGCCACTACAGGTCAAAATGCGATTGCACAGGCCAAGACATTTAATGAGAGGTTTGGGGTAACCAGCATTATCCTGACCAAGTTAGACGGGACTGCAAAGGGAGGTATTGTTGTGGGGATTTCCGGGGAGCTTGACATACCGATCAAATTTATCGGCATAGGGGAAAAGATGGACGACCTCAGACCCTTTGACGCCGCAGATTTTGTGCAGGCCATCTTTGATTAGTTGTCAGTGTCCGAAAGAAGACCTCGAAATGAAAATGAACACAACATCATTCATGAGGTTTTACTCAATTGGAATTGATTCCATTAATCTAAAATCCAAAATCCAAATTAGCGCCTGAATCACGCCAAGGCGTGATTCAGGCACTAATTACCCGCCCCAGCGCTTAAAAAGATTATGCTCGATCTGAAGATAATCAAATATCTTTCCAATGGTTTGGTGAATGATATCGTCGATGGTCTTGGGTTGGTGATAAAAGGAGGGTACAGGGGGAAGGAGATGGGCGCCCATGTCGGCGGCCATGGTCATCAGCCTGAGATGCCCTTTATGAAGAGGGGTTTCCCTGACCACGAGAACCAGTTTTCTCTTTTCTTTTAGGGTTACGTCCGCGGCCCTGACAAGGAGGTTGTCGGTATAAGAGTTGGCGATTCCGGAAAGTGTCTTTATTGTACACGGCGCCACCACCATTGCAGAAGTCAAGAAAGACCCGCTGGCCAATGAAGCGCCCACATCCCTGTTGTCATAGCAATAGTCGGCCATGGCCTTAACATCGGCTGCCTTATGGTCAGTTTCGATTTCAATATTTCTCTCCCCTGACTCGGATATAATGAGGTGTGTTTCAATCCCTTTTTTCTTAAGGAAGCCCAGTAACTTAACCCCGTAGATTACGCCGCTTGCGCCTGCAATTCCCACAACAATTCGTTTGTTCATAATGAGACTCGAAATTAGAAATTAGTCCCGCAGAGCGGGATTAGAAACTGGAGAAAAAATCTTTCCATCTCAACCCAACGGGGTTACAGGTTACATAATTCCAGTTTTTCATCAGCCATTACCAATATCCAACAGTTAATTTAAAAAGGCTGCACGTTGCAAGTTCCTGATTTTTCCAATTTCAAGTTTTAGGTCAGCTATAGCAGAACGTCTATCAAAGGATTTTAATTGCCGCCTCAACAACTCCCCTTGCAAACTCAGGGTCCTCCATATTGGCATCAATTTCCAACACTTCAATCCCCGGATTCAAACCATCCTGCAGTTCTTCAACAAAAACCCGGTCTTCTTCAGGATCGTAGGTGGCATTGCCGGGATAATCAACAGAAGACCATCCCCGCTGCGGAATCAGAACCTTTACGGGTCCCTCTGCTTTATTCAGTTTTTCCTTAAAGGCTTTTGCAACCTCTCTTAATTCATCGGGGGAAATACGAACCCATGTGCGGAATCTATCTAAGTCGTACTTTCTCCGCTCATGATACTCCGGTTTATACTTGGACTTGGCCGGGGTTATGTGATTGACACTGCAGGTGGATATAATCTGGGGGAGCCCTGCCCTGCCCGCGGATTCCATTCGATCAGGCCCCGCATCTCTCATAAACCCGAAGAGATGTTCCCCAACCCCGCCCGGCGCAAGATCTATGACGCCCTGGAAAAGGCCTTGTGACAGCATCTCTTCCATGGCCCTGTCCCCGATCCCTGCGGCGGAAAAACCGATCACCTGATAGCCTTTCTCTTCAAGGGCAGCCCTCACTGAACTGGCGCATTTTTCACAGGGGCCCAGCATTGTCATTGCAATAGCCTTCCCCTTCTCAGCCTTAGAGGAGGTGATTTTCCCCTGGACCATCCCGGCTAATGCATAGGCTGCCCTGTCCACCACGTTTTTGAGGAGGTCTGAAAGACCGGATATCTCGATGACCGAATGAAATAGAGAAATGTCCCCTGTGCCAATATAGCGGGTAGCAAGTCCGGGCAGGGCAGCAGTGGAAGAGATCATCAGCTTGGGAAGACCAAAGGGAAGCGTCCTCATGACCTCTGTGGCCATGAGCGATCCGGTTGATCCGCCGATGCCGATCACACCATCCAGTTTTCCTTCTGCGAAATATTCGCCGGCTATACGCGCCGCTCCAGCGATGGTGATATTGGTAACCCGGGAACGCTCTTTTGATGCACGGATCTCCTCGATGCTGCTGCCGCCGGCCGCTGCCACCCTTTCAGGACCAATATCCGCTCTCGTAGGCCCTTCACCCCTCATGGAAATATCCATGAGCAGGGGTGTTATCCCAAGAGATTCGATTTTATCCCTGAGGTAATAGGTTTCTTCACCCTTTGTATCCAAGGTGGAAATGATGAGCACTGTTTTTTTCACTATATTCTCCATCTGCAGAATACCGCAGATCATTCTCCCATCACCCATTCAATATTCAGTATTCAATATTCAATCACCAATCCCTACCCCTGTTCTGCCTCGATCTTCGCTTTTATATCCTTTTTAAGGGTCTCTTTGTTCACCTTTCCCGAGTCTCCCACGGCAGGAAATTCGTCAACCACTTCAAGACGCTCCGGGAGTTTAAACATGGCCAGCTCTTTTCCCTTCAGGAATTCCACCATCTCCTCAAAGCTGAAGTCCTGGCCGGACTTTGGGATGACATAGGCGCAGCACCTCTCTCCCATTTCCCTGTCAGGATAGCCCACAATAGCCACAGTGGCCACCTTGGGGTGTTCATTTAGCAGACCCTCTATCTCTGCTGGATAGATGTTCTGGCCTCCCCGGATAATCATGTCCTTTGAACGCCCGAGGATCCAGAGACATTCCTGGTCAAATTTGACAATATCACCGGTAGAAGTCCAGCCTTCAGGACTGAACACAGTGGAGGTGAGTTCTTCATCCCTGAAATATCCTGCCGGCGCATGGGGTCCCCTGAAAAACAGGATTCCTGGTTCTCCATCAGGGACTTCGTTTTTGTCCTCTTCATCCATGAGCCGTACCTTGTTTCCGGGCAGCATCCTGCCCACAGTCCTGCGTCTAAGATCCTTGGGATCATCAACCCGGCATCCGGAGACAGATCCCATATCCTGTGTTCCAAGGTCACTGGTGATGGCGGCCCCGAACGCCTCTTCAGCCTCTTCAGCCACCTGGGGGGAAAGATAGCCACCGGCTGAGCGAATGAAGCGGAGAGAGCTGAGGTCATATTTAGCGGTGTCTGCCTCTAACATCCTGACTAAGTGTGTGGGCACCACACCGATAGCAGTGGCCTTTTCCTTTTCAATCAGGGCCAGCGCCCCATCCGGGCTGAACTCCTCTAACATGACAGTTTTGGCGCCGGCTATGGGCGCGGCAAAATAGGTGAGTGTCCCGGCGGCCCCACCGGCATGGGGGGCAATCGCCATGGTGATATCATCCTTGTTCAGACCCCAGATATCAACCCTTCCTTTGGATGTGCATACGCGTGGGGCACAGGGCCACTCCACTAATTTGGGCAGGCCGGTTGTCCCGCTGGTTGTGGTCAGCAGCGCCACGTTCCGAATGGGGTCCAATCTTCTTTCGGCAAGGACCGACTCATCCACCGGCTGTTCCGCCCGTTCCTGAGCCAATTTGGTGAGTGAATATGTTCCCTCAGGGGCTGATTCAGGCACCTCATCGTCAAAAAGGAAGATATGTTTCAGATGCGGGAATCTCTGTTGAAGCCCCTTATACATCTCCAGATAGTCAAATTTGCGATACACATTTGGAATAATGACGGCAGTGGCCTCAGTCCGCTCTACCATATATTCCAGTTCCTTCTGGCGCAGATAGGGATAAACCGTCAGGGATATGAGGCCCGCCCTTTCACAGGCAATCCTGGCCAAAAACCCATAGACGCTGTTGGGAGACTGAATAATAACACGGGCGAACTTGGGGATTCCCATCTCCACCCATGAAATGGCCATGGCATCCACGAGGCGCTTGGCCTCGGCCCATGTGACCCTGTACTTGTTGTCTACCAGGGCCTCTCTGTCACCGTATTCCTTGGCGTTTCTATCGTAGAAGTCATAGAAAGTCTCATTTGTCCAGTAGCCGTCTCTCAAAAACTCATTTACCATATCTTCTTTATAACGAATCGGTTTCACTTCAAGCCTCCTGATTCAATACTTGATTATTAGTAGTGACTATTATTACGCCCGCAAAAAGTCTCCAAAGCCGTCACTCCCGCGAAGGCGGGAGTCCACAAGCGGTTTCCTGGATTCCCGCGTTCGCGGGAATGACAAGAACAGGTGGGTGACATCTTGTGGGCGTATCATGCATCATGCATCTTGCATCCTGTATCCTGCATCATGCATCATTGAATACTCAATTATTTCCTTGTTCGCGCTCTGATGCCGGCCCTGAATTTCTCCCAGAAGTCCTTATCAGTATCCTGCCAGGCAGCACCCCATCGCCTCTCGAAATAAGAGGTCGGTAATCTATCCTGCCAGACTTCCCAGGGATTCTTTCCAGTCTCCTTTGTTTTCAGGATATCAGTGAGGAAAGTGGTAATATTTGATATTTCCTCTTTGGGCAGGTAAGAAGCAGCCCCCTCTTTGATAGATCTCACGAGATTGTCGGGAGTAAATGCATGCGCCGTGAGCATAACTGCCGTTATCTTCTTTCGGTTGGCAATCTCCAACAGGCCATAGCCGTTAACGCCCATAATATCTAAGATTGCTATGTCAAAATCCTTAGATTCCAACAGCCCCCTGGCCTCATCAAATGTGGAAGCCCTCGCAACATCACACATCTCCAACAACTCTTCCAATATATCCAAGATATCAGATTCGTCGTCTACGATGAGAATCCTCTTGCCATCTAACAGAGTGCTGTCTGACATAGTTAAAGCCCCAATTCCGACCACCTGGCCTTGACTTTTTCCACAATTTCCGGATCAAGCTCGATGGGAATGGGTTTTTCTTCCCAATCGTAGGGAATGGTAGCGTCTAACAGAAGCCTGCCGGTGATCCACCGGGCATTGATGGGCAGTGAGGGATCCAGAGGCGTGGACCGACCCCGTTTGATGACCTGGGAACGATTCGGCTGAAACCGGAAAGCCAGGGCGTACATAACCCTTGGGATATCCCAGGGATCGATGTCCTCGTCCACAACAATGACCGTTTTGAGACCATAGGCCCCCATCTCCGTTGAGATGGCTGCCGTCAAAACCTGATCGACATGACCCGGATACATCTGCTTCATGGAGATGATGGCTAAGAACCTGCCGGATCCTTCAGGCGGACAGTAGACCGCTTTCAGCCCGGGTATTTTCATGGCCAGCAACTGCTGCCACAGGGTGGCGCCGTAGGAGAGGGCCATGGTCATGTGGGTATCGGTTACGGCCCGGCCCACAGTGGTTCCCCACATTATCGGGTTGTCCCTGTGTGTGACGCATTTGACGTCGATAAAATTTCTGGGATCGGTCCCCACACCGGAATAATAGCCTGTGTATTCACCAAACGGCCCTTCTTCCATGAATTTTTCGGCATCCACCTCGCCTTCAATCACGATCTCCGCATGGGCCGGGATGGGCAGATCCACGGTTTCTCCCTGAACCACTTCCACTGCCTCGCCGCGCAAGGCACCTGCCACGTCGTACTCCGATGTAAAGGCCGAAACGCGGGCCGCTCCTAAGATAAATAGCAGGGGATCGCATCCGATAATTGAAGCCACCGGCATCGGTTTCCCCATGGCTTGATATTTCTTCAGCATGATATCCGCGTGCTTCCCCTTGATAAACTGGGTTCCCATCTTGTCTTTTCCGAGAAGCTGGCTGCGGTAAGTCCCTAAGTTGACCCAGCCGGTCTCAGGGTCTTTACTGATAATAAAATGAGCGGTACCGATATACCGTCCGCCGTCTAATGGATACCATTGTGGGACGGGGAATTTGTATAGGTCAATATCGTCACCGGTGAGAATGTTTTCCTTACAGGGGGCATCGGCCTTGTCCACCGTCTTGGGCGGAGTCAGGTTCTCCCCTAATTTGGCCCATGCTTTGTAGAGATCTACAAGCGTTGAATCGAGGGGCTGCCCCATGATCAAGGCCAGCCTCTCGGTTGTAGTACACACACTGGTAATGACCGGTGTATCGTAGTCTTTCACGTTTTCAAAAAGAAGCGCCGGACCGCTTTGCTCTTCATTGAGTTTGGCGATATGCGACAGCTCCAGGTTCCAGTCTACTTCCGCGGTGATCCGTTTACAAAGTCCCTCTTTTTCACCTGCGGCAATAAAATCCCTCATACTTTTCATAATAAATATTACCTCCCTATATTTAAGATCCTGTTAATTAATCCCTCAACTCTTACCCCGTTAAATCTCTTGTTTAACTGGAGCATCACTCTTAACTCTTAATTCTTAATTCTTAATTCATCACTCCTCACTGCACCTATCCCGGGATCTTAATCCGTTTCATGGCCTGATCCATCAACAACTGATAACCGCTCTTCTTCCCGATAAGAGGCTCCTTCTTACGCTGGCTCCAAACGGTCTCGGGACGGGCCTGCACAATAAACATATTCTCCGGAAATGAGAAATCCATATCAATAGCCCACTCAATATCCATGGGACGGCCATAATGAGCCTCAATCACCTTTGCTATTCTTGCAAGTTCCTTTATTTCTTCATTTTCCAAACAGCACTTGCACTGCATGTCTTCCTCTACATCGACATCTATCACCTCTCCGCCATCGGGATCATGGACACATTTAATGTGCTTGGTAGATATGGTCCTTTCGTTAGTCTCCATAACCACCTTATCCACGACAAACTTGTCAGGATTCACTGAACCGGAGACCACGGTCTCTCCCAATCCCCAGCTCCCTTCAATAACCACCTTTGACGGGTCCCCATTGGTGGGGTTTAGGGTAAACATCACGCCTGCTGTCCTTGAATTGACCATTTTCTGCACCCCCACGCTGATCAGCACCTTTTCATGGGGGAAGTCATTCTTATTTCTATAATCAATAGCCCGAGGTGTGTACAGACTGGCCCAGCACTTCCGTACGCTATTGATAATATTGTCAGTTCCCACTACCCACAGATATGTGTCCTGCTGTCCGGCAAAACTTGCCGTGGGTAGGTCCTCGGCCGTCGCGCTCGACCTGACAGCCACAGGAAGGTCTTCGAAAACACATTTTTCACAAAGTTGAGAATAACCCCTCTCTATAGCCGACTGAACTTCGTCATTCATGGAAGTATTGTTGATCAAACCTTGAATCTCTGCGCTGGCCTTGTTTAGGGCATCCACATCATCAGGTTGCATATGGGAAAGGATTTCAAATGTTTTATCCTTAATCCCCGTCTCTGTTATGAAATTCAGATAGCTGTCGGTGGTTACGGCAAATCCGGGTGGGACGCGGATGCCAGACTTGATCATTTCTCCTAAACTGGCATTCTTACCCCCTACCATTGGGAGAGAAGTTTTATCTAAAATTTCAAAATTCAGGATGTAATCCATCTATTCCTCCATGGAAGTTTTAACTCTCCCCGGTCGAAGATCCCGATTGTTTCGGGACCGGGGAGAGTTTTAGCCTATCAGGCTCTCTCCACAATGGTAACGACACCCGTTTCACCATCAACCTGAATCGTATCACCTGTCTTTATAACCGATGTGGCAATTCCAGTTCCGGTAACAGACGGCACCCCATATTCCCTGCACACAATGGCGGCATGGCTGGTCAGCCCACCGATGTCCGTAACCGCAGCCTTGATTTTGGTAAAAACCGGGGCCCAGGAAGGATTGGTGGTGGGGCATACCAGGATCTCACCGGGTTCCAGACCCACAATCTCATCGAGCCGCTTGAGAACCCGGGCCTTTCCTTCCACAACGCCTGCTGAAGAGGCAAATCCCTTAAGCTCAGAGACATCCTCGGTACTGACTTCTCCCATACCTTTGAGCCATTCCTTGACCTTATCAGTAGTGACACCCCATAGCATGATAGTAAACGGCTCTGCCACTTCCTCGGGCGGAATACCCAAGGCCGGGCTCGGCATCCAATCACCTGCCGCCTTGAGGATCTTCTTCCGCTTATCAGCCTTGGCCTTGTAGTAATCGCCCCTCACCGGGATATCCACGCCGAGGGCCCAGGCGGTGGCAACTTCAGTAAGGATCTCGGGGATTTCGTACCGGTTAAACATGAATATATCATCCACTTCATTCAACATCCCGTTATCAACCAGGAGAGTTCCGAATTCCCTTATCTTGGAAAACCATATGGTGTGAAACCAGTGTTCCACCCAGAAGAGGTGATCCTCGGCATATTTATATATGGTTCTGACTGTATTATGGGCGCCATCAAAGGCATTCCTGTCTTCATCGCTCTCAATCAACTCGCGGTATTTGGCAACGGTTTTGTCCCTCTCCTTCTCGACCTCGTCCAAATCCCTCTCGATTGTCTCTCCATTTTCCAGCCGTTCCACATAACTCTTGATATAGCTATAGGGAATATCCAGATTGTTGATCCAGCTCCCCTCATAATGAAACCAACCACTTCCGCAAGATACATAAAACCACGGGTCTTTGGCCTTTTCAAAGGCCTCAAGCCACTGCTTCCCATCAGACGTCTTCTCAAGCTCTGCTATTTTCTGGTCAGCAGTCATTTCCCTCTTGAGGATATCTGCCACGCCATTGAGAGAGACTGCCAATCTGGACAATTGGCATAGCTCTTCTTCCGGGCGGAACATTGAGACATAAGCCCCGGCCACCATCTTTCCAATGGCACTTTCACTTATCCCTGGAAATAGCTTCCGGGTTACATCTCCGAACATGAGATAGGCAAGGTAGGTCAAATTCAACATCTCAAAGTGGTACTGCCATCCCTTAAACATCTGGTTCACAAGGCTATCGAATGATTCGAGCAGATCATAGGAAACATAACAGCCTGTTGGCGCAGGCAGCACCTGGTCCTCGGGTACATATTTTGGCATCTCTTTGGGGATTTCCAACCCTTTCATCTCTTCACCAAGGGCCTTGAATTTTGTCAGCCACTTGTCCCACAACTCATTATAATGCTCAAAGACATAGAATACCCGTTTCTCAAACAGCCCGGCCTTCTCACCGATTATCTCATCCGGCGGGGGAGCAATAGCGCAGATGTACATATAGGGCCCCACCATTCTCTGGGCGATCCCCTGTGCAGGCGGGATGCAGAATACCCTGGTCGTGTATTGGGAAAGAGCGATCTGCCATGCCTCCTGAAAGAGCAGGTCCAACGGCGGCATCGGCTCTGGTGCATGGATCTTATCCTGATACCAGAACTGGGCGCTTTCCCATTCCCCTCTCTCTTTGGAGAACAGATAATGTGATGGGTACATCTCCTCCCAGCCTTCAAGCTCCGGGGGAACCTGAATCTCCTGTGGATCCGGAAACCTTCCTTCATTTGTATCTGCCATTTTTCTCCTCCCTATCTGTTTAAGGTTTTGGGTTGATAAAAAAGGTGAACCAGTTACCTAAATTTATTGCAGAAACCGTCAAATAGCTGAGTCCCGCCTGAGGCGGGATTGAGTTGGAAGAAAAGAATATTAATAGCGACATTATCTGTCATAATTTCCGATTAAATAAAAACTGTCAAATCCTTTTTTCTTATGATATACATAAGTTTTGGTTATAGATTATTTTGAACCATAAGTTTTATTTTAGGCGATGATTCAGCGCCTATTTATTGGAATCACATCCTGTTTGCGCATGATTTGTCATATATCCCTCGGTGAATACCATAACTTTAGGCATTTTAGCTCACTTTCCCGCTATAGACGGGATAAATAGGCACTTTTCCGACTGAATATCAAATGATCAACTTCAATCAACTCAGGACTTTTTGTCAGGCCGCTAAACACGGGAGCTATACTGCTGCTGCGGAAAAGCTTTATGTTACCCAACCCGCTGTAACTGCACAGATGAAACTCCTTGAAGATCATTGCAACCTGAAGCTATTCAAGAAAAGAGGCCGAAAGGTATACCTCACCGATGAAGGAAAGACCCTGTATCAGTACGCACGCAAGATCTTTGATTATGAAAAGGAGATAGAAGATGTAATGGAGGATATGCGGAAACTGAAGCGCGGAATACTCAGGCTCGGCACGACTAAAACCTATGCCCGCTATTTCATGCCTTTGATGATCACCAATTTTCGCGAAACATATCCCCA
>JACNJD010000155.1:16438-19798 GCA_014382715.1 Candidatus Desulfacyla euxinica
ACACGTAAGCTTGTTAATAAGATGTTTGCCAAGAATAATTGCACACCTGTTATGCTGATGGAGACGAGCAACACGGAATTCATCAAACAGCTGGTCCAGCGGGGTGACGGGATATCCTTCTTAGTAAAAGAGGCGGTAGCGGCTGAACTTGGAGATGGGAAATTGGCCACTGTTCCGCTAAAGGGCCATCGGCTTTTTCTGGACATGAGCGTCGCTTACCTGAAAGACCAGCATCTCTCGCCACCGGCTAAGGCCTTTCTTGATATTTTGGGAAAATTGGCCCCGGAAGATATGCTGCCTCAAGGGATCGGCGCATTAATGGTGAAAATGTTAAGCCAGCGGAGATAAGTTGTTGCGAATTTAGGGATTCAGGGATTCAGGGATTTAGGAATTGAACAAAAAATATTGCATTCAATTTGTAAGTTTGCAATTCCTCAATTCGATGTTCTGAGCATATCATCCATTATTTTTGCTGCGAGTTCTGCAAAAGAGGGATCGTTGATATGAAGATCCACTTCCATGATCTCCACCTTGGGGTCCAGATCATGACGCAATGTTTTCATGAACTCATCCTGAGCCACCGAATCATACAACGGCCTGCCCTCACCGTCAGCTTCAGACCACCCTCTCATGGGAACCAGGACCTTTATCCCTGAAATATCCTGATTCAGCTTTTCAGCTAACTGCCCGGCAATAAACCGGGTCTCTTTTAGACTGAGCCTGACGGCAGAGCGAAAATCATAATAGAATATGTTCCGGCCCCTGAATTTATCAGGAACATTATTCCGGGTAAATTCAAGTACCGCACAATCCAGCCCTCCCGGAATCACAAGACGGGGAATTTGAAGGCCTGAGATAGGTTCCAGTCTCTCGGGACCGATTCCCCCACAATATCCATCCATCAAGTCATCGGCAAGCTCATGGGTTGCGAGATCAAGTATACCATGAAAATACCCCTCTGCCGCAAGCTCTTCCATGGCCATACCGCCTGTACCATTGGCATGAAATGCCACAACCTCATAACCTTTCTCCTCTAAAAATTCCCTGATGGCCTCAGCAGCCTTGGTAATAAACCCGAACATGCTAAGGGCAATACGCTTCTTCTTCTGCGTCTGTTCCCAGCTATTCTGAACCATCCCGACAATAGCCCCTGCTGCCCTGTCAAGGATACCTCCGATGATGCTGTTCACCCCGAGGATATCCGCAACACTGTGCATCATAGTGATATCCTTTGTGCCGACACTCATTTTCATATCCCTGGACGCCACCGTAGAAACCATTATTTTTGGGACTCCCAAGGGGAGCACATGCATGACGCTGGTCCCGATATGGGTTCCGGTGCCCCCCCCTGCCGAGATGATTCCGCATATCTCTCCGTCCTTGTGCAGTTTTTTTATCAACACCGTAGCGTGATCTATTACAGCCTGTATGGCCTTATCACGGCTCGGGGGAATTACTCCCTTATCTGCCACAACCTGTTCGTACAGATCGTAGTCTACAGGAAAGGGGGAAGGGTTCTTGGTACCTACGTTGATGGTGAGAGTTGAAATGCCTCTATCCTCAATACGCTCTTTCAGAAAAAAATGCTCTTCACCTTTTGAATCAAATGTTCCTACAACTGCGATGGCTCTATTCTGGGCCACAATTTTCCCTCCAACGGTAAATACTAACAGCCTCGTAAAAGACCAATTTCAATTATTTGAGATTGCTTTCATTTTTAAATCCGCATTCCGAAATCCGCAATCCAAAATCATTTACAGCGCCCTCATCCATTCCTCCCTCAGGCCTATATCCCCTTTCAACGCGCTGTCTATCTGGTCCAGAGCAACCTGCTTTCCCTTTGGCAGCCTGGCCTTTATGGGTAGATAGTTGGAAGCATGGTTGGAGAAGAAGAGGCCCCGGCTCAGATTGGTATGCGCAATCATCTCCCTCAATTCCAGCAGAAGCTCTTTTTCGGTTGGGACCTCGAATGTGCCGTTCTGGAATTCCTCATGCAAAAGGGTTCCGGGGAGCAGCATAACGGTAAGAGCCCCCACGTAATTGGGATCCATCCCGCTCAGGAGTTCACCGGTGGCCTTTGCATGCTCAAGGGATCTCTCCCTCCCTGCGATACCCAATAATACCGTGGCCGAGAGCTTGATGCCCGCTTCTCTAACCTTTCTCCCCATATTGATGAGATGCTGCGGACTCGACCCTTTCCGGATTTTTTTCAGCAGCTCTTCATCACCGGTTTCCACACCTAAGTAGAGTATTCCCAATCCGTTCTTTTTAAGATCCTTCAACTGCTCAGGGGTCTTCATCTTGATGCTCTTTGCATTGGCATAAGCCCCTACCCTTCTCACCCAGGGGAGGTGCTCCTTGATCCGATCTAATATCCACATCAACCTCTTCTGGGGAATAATCAGGGCATCCCCGTCCATAAGAAATACCCTGTCCTGCCTCTTCATGTATTTCGAGGCAAAGAGGATGTCTCCGAGAATCATATTATCATCTTTGATCCTGAATCTCTTGTCAGTATAAGTTCCGCAGAAGGTGCATTTATTATGGGAACATCCTACCGTTACCTGGAGCAGAATACTGTACGCTTCGCTGGGCGGCCTGATGCAATTCCCTTCGTAATGCATCTCCTCGCTTTCAATTACATTATTCATCCGTTGTCGTCCTTTCCTAATATTAATTGATTCCGATGTTTCAATAAGAATTCACCTTAATGGCTCCGATATGCTAACATTTGCTACCATACAAATGCCAAATTAAGCAATTGATTTTAACACGGAACATCAGTAAATGTGAATTCCTCATAGCGCATCAATTCGGCGGTTTTCTGCCGTATAAACGGATAATTTTACAACATCGATACAAACAAATTAGCCGTTTTTATGACGAGCGCATGATTTGTCAAAAGATTGACAATTCATAGTCAGGCTAATAGAATGAGGTCTCTCACATTCTTTTCTTCACAATCATTTATCTTAATCCTTTGAATGCAAAACAACTTTATCATAAGACAGCGATATGCCTGACCAAGCCGATATTTCTATTATTATTCCCGTCTTTAATGGAGCAAAGTATATAAAAAAATGTCTTGATTCTCTTTTGAATCAAGAGTTAAAGCCGTGTGAAATAATAGTCGTGGATAACGGATCTACTGACGATACCGTGGCTCTGGTAGGAAATTACAAAAAAATATATCTCCTGGAAGAAAAAGTTCCCGGGGCAGGTATGGCACGAAACAAGGGGGCGGGAAAAGCGAGGGGATTGATTCTAGCTTTCATTGATGCTGACTGTCAAGCGAAGCGAGACTCCCCAAAATCCGCGATTGGTTTCGGGTGGGTTAGTAGCTTGCGCTTTGTAGCGGCG
>JACNJD010000036.1 GCA_014382715.1 Candidatus Desulfacyla euxinica
GCCGGCTCGTCAGAGGACTTGATTACTACAACAGGACCACCTTTGAGATACAGACAGAACATCTTGGTGCACAAAACGCCGTGGCCGGCGGGGGGCGATACGATGGCCTGGTTAGACTCCTTGGAGGGCCTGACCATCCTGCAACCGGGTTTGCCGTAGGAATGGAAAGGGTGGTTGCCCTGCTCATGGATAAACAGACCCCCGGGCCCAAAAGGCCCGACCTGTTTATTGCCGCTTTAGGTGAAGCTGCTGACAGGGCATCCTTTAAATGGGTGGCAGCACTGAGGAAAACCGGGATTTGGGTGGAACTCGACTATGACTCAAAAGGGTTAAAATCACAGATGAAGAAGGCAGGCCGTCTCGGGGCTAAAAAAGTCCTGATCGTGGGAGATGATGAACTCGATTCCGGGCGGGGGATTCTCAGGGATATGCTTACTAAGGAACAGGTGGAAGTGGATCTCAAAGAGATTATAGAGATCATGAAGGGGATTTTTTTAGGATGAAAGAAAACGAGAATCTGAAAATTGATTCAATGGGAAACTGGATACGCACTCACGACTGCGGAGCCCTCGGGAAAGACGACGTGGGCCAGGAAGTGGTCTTGATGGGGTGGGTCAACAGCAGACGGGACATGGGGAACCTTATCTTTATCGATCTTCGTGACAGAGAGGGGATCACCCAGGTGGTCTTTGACCCGCAGGTGGAGTTGAATACGCATCAAAGGGCCCATGTCCTGAGAAACGAGTGGGTCCTGGCGGTCAAGGGAACCATTACGCCAAGGCTTGAGGGACAGGAAAACGATCAGATGCCCACCGGAGAAATAGAACTGAAGGCGAGGGAATTGAAGCTCCTCAACCTTACTGAGACCCCCCCGTTTCAAGTGGATGGCGCTGTGGACGCCTCCGAAACCCTGAGATTGAAATACCGCTATCTCGAACTTAGAAGACCGCAGCTCTTCAATAACTTTCGCAAACGCCATTCAATAGCTTCCTGCATCAGGGAATATCTGGATCGCAAAGGATTTATTGAGGTGGAAACACCCTTTCTCACCAAGAGCACACCCGAGGGAGCTAGGGATTATCTCGTGCCGAGCAGGGTAAACAGGAGCATGTTCTACGCCCTGCCCCAGTCACCCCAGCTTTTTAAACAGCTTCTCATGGTAGCCGGATTTGACAGATACTATCAGATCGTCCGCTGCTTTCGGGATGAAGACCTCAGGGCGGATCGACAGCCTGAATTCACTCAAGTGGATCTCGAGATGGCCTTTGTTGACGAAGAAAGGGTCATGGGGATCTTTGAAGCTATGATGATGGAGCTTTTCGAGAAGATATTGGACCACAGGATCATATCGCCTATCCCGCGTCTTACCTACCGGAATGCCATGGACCGGTTTGGGACGGACAGACCCGACCTGCGGTTCGGTATGGAAATTTCTGACCTGACCGATATTGCGGCGAGGTCCGATTTCAGGGTCTTTCAAGGCTTAATCGAATCAGGGGGCACAGTAAAGGCGATTTTGGCAAAGAGGGGAGCCCCTTCTTATTCCAGAAAAGGTTTGGATGAAATATCTGAGGTTGTGAAAACCGCCGGCGCCAAAGGCCTTGCATGGATCAAAATTACCGAATCAGGCTGGCAGTCATCTCTCGCCAAGTTCTTTAAAGAGGAAGATAAGGAGGCCCTCAACAAGAGGCTCCATGCTGAACCCGAAGATCTGGTCTTTATGGTGGCCGATAAACCGGGGATTGCAAACCAGGCATTGGGTGCCCTCCGATTGGAGGCGGCACAACAACAAAACCTGATCCCCGAAAACGAATATGCCTTTGTCTGGATAACGGAGTTCCCGCTATTTGAGTACGATGAGGCAGAAGATAGACTGGCAGCGGTTCATCATCCGTTCACCTCCCCCTTCGACGAAGACCTGAACCTCCTCACCGAGAACCCGGAGAAGGCCAGGGCAAGGGCCTATGATCTCATCTTAAACGGCTCAGAAATCGGCGGGGGAAGCATTCGAATACATGACCTCGCCATTCAAAGGGAAATTTTCAAGACCCTCGGCATATCCCCTGAGGAGGCCCAATCGAAATTCGGGTTTCTGTTAGAGGCACTCAAGTATGGCGCCCCTCCCCACGGTGGTATGGCTCTGGGCTTTGATCGCTTAGTGGCCCTTATGGCCGGGGTCAAATCGATCAGGGAAATCATCGCCTTCCCCAAAACCACCAGCGCTGCCTGCCCGCTTACGGATGCGCCATCCAGTGTGGATGAAGAGCAGCTCAAAGAGTTAGGGCTCAGACTCTATTCTGAAAGTAACGATATATAAGTTTCCCTTGACTCCCCCCCCTATTTTTCGGTGTCGCGGGCTGGTTATGTTTTTTAAGAAGCACAAAAAAATCTTACAATCCCCCTTGATTAATTATAGGGCGCAGCCTATAATTAGTTGCAAAGAGTGTATTTATGTGGGATATTATTACAACAGACAGATTTGATGAGTGGTTCGATAGTCTGGATGACAACGATAAGGCAAATATCATTGCTGGCATGTTATTGTTGGAGGCAAAAGGTCCTACTTTATCACGACCATATGCGGATACTGTAGAAGGTTCAAAATTTCCAAACATGAAAGAATTGCGTATCCAGAGCAAAGGTACACCGTTAAGGGCATTTTTTGCATTTGATCCAAGACGAAAGGCTTTACTCTTGTGTGCAGGAAATAAATCTGAAAATGAAAAGCGTTTTTATAAAGTTATGATTCCCCTTGCTGACAAGGAATATCAAACTCATTTAGACAATTTGGAGGCTGACTAATGGCTAAAACACTAAAGGAAATATTGACACAGGAAAAGCCAGAAGTTGTAAAAAAAGCTAAAGATATTGCATCTGAAATGTTGCTTAATATTCATCTGGCAGAACTTCGAGAAAAAGTTCAATTAACACAAAGTGATGTCGCTCACGCTATGGGCGTAAAACAACCAACTATCGCTGGCATGGAGAAAAATGGTCAGGACATTAAGTTGTCAACTCTCAAAAAATATATTGAAGCAGCAGGTTGTAAATTAAATCTTGATATTGAAATGTCTGATGGAAGTCATTTTGGCTTTTCAATATGAGTTGAAAATATATTAACAAAAAGGCGATTCTGGCCAAGGGTGGGGCCTCTTCTTATTCCAGAAAAGGTTTGGATGAAATATCTGAAGTTGTGAAGACCGCCGGCGCCAAAGGCCTGGCATGGATCAAGATTAACGAAGAGGGCTGGCAGTCATCTCTGACTAAGTTTTTTAAGGAGGAAGACATAGAGGTCCTCAACAAGAGGCTCAATGCTGAGCCGAGCTGATAAGAAGTCCCCTTTTTGAAGGCAAACTATAGGTGATTCGACCTTGTGTGTCAAGCAAAATCCAACTACAAGATATTGTTGGCGCAACTGTCGGGCGTGGAAAGGGGGCTTGGGCAAAGCAAGGGCGGGGATACCGACACAGCGCCAGGGGGCTTGAATGCCAAAAGGGCTGGAAATCAAGGAAATTTGAGTAGAGCGGTCTCTTGAACCCAGCTCTTTCTTGAAAAATCAGGCAGTGTAGGTCTCTGGATACTAAGGGTCCACGTAAAGGCGATTATCAGACACCGGAAGTTGAGAATCCGTATAGTCGATATGATAGTCTGGACTCATTGGTGGCGAATTCGCTTTGGGTGGCGGTCTGGCTTTCTGATCCCAAAGCCCTAGGTGCTTGAGGATCTTCTTCACTATTTCGGAATCCTCTATCACACTGATTACTTTCATCTTTCCGGAGCATTTCG
>JACNJD010000203.1 GCA_014382715.1 Candidatus Desulfacyla euxinica
GCAGTTAATCGAGGCAACACGCCACTTCAAGCAGGTCCCGCCCGGCAGCGTTCCGGTTCATTATAATGAAACAGGTTTTTTCAAGGAGGTCTATGAGACGGAAGAAGGGGTCCTCGATGCCTTGAAAAAGTATGTGGATATGACCCCGGCCTATGATCCCAATTTCTTCCGGGTTGCCGAGCCCAGAGAGCCAAAATTCCCAGGGGAAGACATCAACCATATTGTCGCCTTTAACCAGAAACGGAGCTACAGCCTGGACGAAATGCTTGCCCGTATCTTTGATAACAGTGAGCATATGGAGTTCAGACCGGACTACGGCCCGGAGGTCTACACCGGTCTGGCCAAGATCAACGGATTGCTGATGGGTTTCATAGGCAACCGCCAGGGTTTTTTGGGTGCAAAATACCCTGAGTACGCCTCCTATCCGGGTATCGGAGGCAAGCTCTATCGCCAGGGTCTTATCAAGATGAACGAATTCGTCACACTTTGTGGCAGGGACAGAGCCCCCATTGTGTGGTTCCAGGACACCACAGGGATCGATGTGGGGGATATAGCGGAAAAGGCAGAGCTCTTAGGCCTCGGCCAGTCTCTCATATACTCTATCGAGCAGACCGATGTGCCTCAGATATGCATTGTAGTGAGAAAGGGAACCGCGGCAGCCCATTACATTATGGGAGGGCCAACTGCCAACAACCATAACGCCTTTACCCTGGGCACGCCAACCACAGAGATTTATGTCATGCATGGAGAAACGGCTGCGGCAGCCTCCTTTTCAAGAAGGCTGGTAAAAGAAAAGGATGCCGGACGTCCGCTCGGACCGGTCATCGATAAGATGAATGCCCTTGCCAAAGAGTATCATGATAACTCAAGACCCGTATACTGCGCCAACAGGGGTTATGTTGACGAAATCGTCTCCTTTCCTGAGATAAGAAAATATGTCGCCGCCTTTGCAGGTTGCGCGTATCAGAACCCCGTGTCGATCTGCCCGCATCACCACATGATGATCCCCAGGATTATCAAGGGTTAATCGGTCTCCAGACCCCCTCGCTGTACCAGAGCCTGGAAAAGGGTTTGCCTAAAGAGGCAGCCCTTTTTTCGAGGCTCCCTGCCCCCACTTCGATTTCCTGATCGCGGTAGTGGGGATCCCATGGAAGAAGGAGGAGGGCGCTTCCGGTAAGACGAATAAGTCTGGGCTATGATTTTCAAAAGGTGCTAGAGAGAGTCTCCACCTTATTCCATTTGGAAAAGGAATACATAACCGGAAAAGGCAGGCAACGGGACCGGGTCACAGCCAGGGATTTGCCTGTTATTGGACTGTAGTTGAACTGGGTATGCCTATAGTGGATTTGGCTAGAAAATTTGACCTGACGCCGGCTGCTGTCAGTTGTGCTGGTCGGTGTGGCGAAAAAGTGCCAAAGGAAAAGAATTTCCAATTGGAAACTGGAGATATTTGAATATTAACGGTCCCCTATTCCCCTTATTTAACTGAACTAGAATCATGTTGTCACGGGAGACGTTGCTGTAGTATCCTCAATGTCTGACCTCTGCTCGCCCCTGTTCGGAAGCCGAGATTGCATTGGCCCGCGAGATGACATTCGGCTATAAAGGGTACCGGGTCATCTCATCAAGAATGAAAGCCTAAGAAGACGCAGCGGAAGGCTCAAGATAGCATAGGAGACCTTAAAATGCCCGCGAACCCCTTAAATACCAATCTTTTTCGAGAAGAAGCCCTGGAAACCCAGTCCGGCATCCGGCCCCTGGAAGAAAGGATGCAACTGATCGCTCCCCGGTGGTGGATCAGTGTTCTGACCATTCTTTTTATTTTGTGCGTGGCGGCCCTGTGGGGATGGTATGGCCGGGTAAACACTAAAGTGTACGGGTCCGGCATGCTGGTTCAGAGCGGCGAATTCCGAAATATCGTCAGCCTGTCGGAGGGAATCGTCCAAATCCTGAATATTTCGGAAGGGATGCGTGTAGAGGAAGGCGACATTCTGGCGATGCTGTCTCTGCCCCTTGAGGAGCTTGAACTGGAGCACTGCCAGGCTCGTCTGGAATCCCTGCGAGAGGACGTGGATCTATTGCGCCAACTGACGGACCAGCATGTGAAAGAGCGCACAGCATTCATCTCGCGCATCCTGGGGGACAGCGATGAGATCATCAAAGACCTGGACCGGCTTTTAAAAGAGCTGATCGGCCTGAACAAAAAATATCAGACCTTTCGCAGCCGCGGCCTGGTAACGGAATCGGAAACCGTAACGGTGCTCCAAAACATGTTGAATACGGCTGTCAGTCTGATCCGCCAGCGTCAGGAAACAGTAAACCACAAAATGGGAAAATTGGACTATGAGCATGTATTTATGCGGGAATTCTGGCAAAAAGGACGTGAAATACAGGAAGCACAACAGGATCTGGCCCTTAAAATGGCGCAGCTGATCCGCCGCAAACAAATCGTCAGCCATTCCAAAGGCGTCATTGTCAATATCCATAAAAACATCGGGGATCATATGGCCAACGGTGAGGTCCTCTGTATGCTGCAGCAGTCTGCGGGAGACACCCTTTTTGTGAATGCCGTCGTTCCCGCCACGCAAAGTAAAACCGTCGAGGCGGGGCAGACGGTCCATATTTCACCCTCTGATACGGAACCCTATCGTATCGGCTATATGCTGGGCGTGGTGGAAAAAGTGGGGCTTTATCCGGCGACCATGGGACAACTGATCAACTGGTACGAAAATGAAGACCTGGCACAGACCCTCAAGGGAAAACAGGCCGTGGGCACGGTCCGCATTCGGCTGGTTGCCGATCCTAAAGAACCCACCGGTATCAAATGGACGGGAAAAGTCCCTGAACGGATTCACATTACCACCGGAAGGCTATGCAGTATCCAGGTGATTGTGGAACAGCGGGCGCCCGTAAGCTATGTCCTTCCTTATGTTCGAAAGACACTTCTGGGCCACACAGAGCCCCACATCGGACCACGGACGGAGCCCTAGGCGTGAGCAGGAGAAAACGACACAAACGCCGGGTACGCGTTCCGACAATTCTGCAGATGGAAGCAACCGAATGCGGGGCGGCTTGTCTCGCCATGGTTCTGGCACACTTTGGACTGTATATCCCCCTTGAGCGTTTGCGGGTGGACTGCGGGGTTTCGCGAGACGGAAGCAACGCCGTCCATATGCTGGAGGCAGCACGCCATTATGGATGCGAGACGCGAGGGTTGCGTCTGGAAATCCATGAATTGCACAGGGAACCGATGCCCCTGATTTTGTTCTGGGAGTTCAACCATTTTGTGGTCCTGGAAGGCCGTAAAGGGGATGTCTTCTATTTGAACGATCCCGGAACAGGACCCCGCAAGGTGTCCCTTTCGGACATGAACACGTCTTATACCGGCGTGGCCCTGAAAATTCGTCCGGGAGACCGCTTTGAGCGGGGTGGACATGCACCATCTCTTCTGGCCGGAATTCACCAGCGGGCGGCTTCCATGAAAAGCGCCATTTCATTTATCGTACTGACCAGCGTTCTGCTGGCGCTGCCCGGCATGGTGATCGCCTGTCTCTCCCGGGTTTTTGTGGACGATGTGCTGGGCCCCAATCCCAACTGGCTGGCCCCGGTGCTCATGGCCCTGGGGGGTGCCATCCTCGTAACCCTGCTGCTCACCTGGTATCAGCGGCTGGCCATCCGCTCCCTTGCCCTTGGATTCCTGACCATGAACACGTCCCGAATGTTTGAGCGTCTGCTCCGTCTCCCCATGCTGTTTCACATGCAAAGAGCCCCGGGTGAAATTCAATACCGGATCACCCTCAACAATCAATTGGCCGACATGATCAGCGGTCAGGTGGGAACCGCCGTGGCCAGTCTGTTCATGCTGGCTTTTTATGGCGCCCTCCTCTTTTCATACGATGCCAATCTGGCACTCATGGGCATCGCCATCGCAGCCGTTAATCTGATTGTATTGACCCTGGTGGCCCATTTCCGAAAGGTGTTGAATCAGACGCTTATTCAGGAAAAAGGGAAACTCATGGGGGTTGCCATGTCAGGGATTCAACTCATTGATACGATCAAGGCATCTGCCGGAGAATTTGACTACTTTACCAAATGGGCCGGTCAGCAGGCCCGTTACACCAATGCGGAACAGCGGATGTCTGTTTCCACCGTTTATCTGTCCACCCTTCCCGTATTTCTTGCGGCCCTGAACAATGCCGTTATCCTTCTGTATGGCGCATGGCGGGTCATTCATGGAGACATGACGGCCGGCATGCTGGTGGCTTTCCAGATCCTGATGGCGGCCTTTTTGGTTCCCATCACCCAGATCACCCAGTTAGGCGCCCAGATACAGGAAGCCAAAGGAGCCCTGGATAAACTGGATGACGTGGACCACTATGAACTGGATCCCCTGTACGATCGCGAATTCGAAACCCCTGAGGCGGCTTCTGTCTCTGACATTCGCGGTGAACTGCAGCTCCGGGATATCACCTTTGGCTACAGCCCGGTGGCGCCGGCGGTGGTTTCGGATTTCTCCCTTCATCTACGTCCCGGCTCCCATGTGGCAGTGGTGGGGCCAAGCGGTTCGGGAAAATCCACAATCGCCAAGATCGCCGCGGGGCTGTATAAACCCTGGGCCGGGGAAGTGCTGTATGACGGCATGCCTATCTCCCAGTGGCCGCGCAGAAAGCTGGAACGATTCATCTCCATTGTGGACCAGCAGATCATCCTCTTTCGGGATTCATTGCGGGACAACCTCTCCATGTGGAACCCGATGATGGCGGAGGAAGACATTATTCGGGCCTGTCGGGATGCTCAGATTCACAAGGATATCGCCAACCGCAAGGGGGGCTATTGTGCCGTCATAGATGAGGGGGGCAGCAATTTCAGCGGCGGTCAGCGGCAACGCATCGAGATCGCCCGTGCCCTCTGCAACAACCCGGCCGTTATGATCCTGGACGAGGCCACCAGTGCCCTGGATCCGGAAACCGAACGAAAGATCGACCAGCATCTGAGGCAGCGGGGATGCGCCTGCCTGATTGTGGCCCATCGCCTCAGCACCATCCGGAACTGTGATGAAATCATCGTGCTGGACAACGGGCGGGTGGTGCAGCGGGGCCGGCATGACGCGTTGATTCAGGATAAAACGGGTGCCTATGCCCGGATGATTCGGGCGGAGGGGTAGGCAGGATTTTATGAGCCTTCAGAAAATTTCACAACCCCACATTAATGTTGACCCGGTCGGCGCCGGGCAGGGATTTTTCCTGTCCGACAGCCAGGTTCGGCTGATTGTGAGCGGTTCTGTGAATCTCTTTATGGGGGGCTTCCACAAAACCACCGGCCAGGCCATGGGTCCCTTTCAGTTCATCGCCGGACTGGATGAAGGGGAGTTGCTGTTTCCCGTGGGGGTGAGTGTGGAGAGTGGCGACGTTTCCTACAGACTCCTGGCAATGCCCCAGACAGGCACCGAGATCCGTCAAAGCCGGACATCCTGGATCCATCTCATCCGTGAAGATGAGGAGATACGAGACCGGTTTGAGCGCTTCATACAGAATCTGCTAACACCTTTCGCCCTCCGCATGCCCCCGGCAAGAACTCATGTGATCACCCAATCCGATCTGAAAAAGGGCGCATCCCTTCAGTTTGAAAAAGGGGTTTCCTTTCGCCCGGGCCAGGAAATTCTGTGGGTTGAACTGAAAGATGGATTCTGTCTTCTGAATGAGGATGAAGAGCAGATGCTGCTGGCTCCGGGAAGCACCTTTCCCATGTCGCCCCGGATGTGGTTTGAATGTCAGGACCCGGTGTCCATTGCCTGCCGCACCACGGCCCGACTGGTGGATACCCCGGATGTGGGTGGGGTGATGGCATCCATATACCGGCAGTATCTGCGCGCCGTACTGATGACGGCGGCTTTCCAAAGGCATGGACGTCTGCAACGTCAAGAGGAACTGGTCACCTATGAACAAAACGCCATCAAAGGCCTCGAGCAGCAGCTCCGCCAGCTGGTTTTGGATCGCCACGCCGTATCGGATTCCACTAAGACGGCCGCATCACCTCTTCTGATGCACCAGGTAATTCAACGCATCGCCCATGTCTGGGGTATGACAATAACCCTTCCTGAGCCCGGCGCCCATATGGGCCCCGCCCACAGCATCAGCCATTCGACCCGGCTTCTGGAGTCGTGCAACCTGTACCACCGCACCGTTCGACTCGATGACGGGTGGTGGCGGCAGGAGGGTATGCCGGCCATTGCTTTTCGCCTGGAGGATCAGAAACCCGTTGCCCTTTTTTTCGAAAGGGGCCGGTGGATGTGTTTTAATCCGGTGGATGGCCGGGAAACAGGGGTAACCCAGTCTGTGGCCCAGAAACTTCAGCCCCATGCCGTCTCCGTCTACATCCCGCTATCGGGTCGCGTCTCTTTAAAAGAGATGCTCTCGGTTGCCTTGAGGGGCCTAAGAACGGATTTCAAGGCTGTTTTGCTGATCGGCATGATCGGCGGAATCATTGCACTGGCGCCCGCGTGGCTCATGAGTACCATCTTCAATACCGTGATTCCGGCTGCCGATATGTTCGGGCTGTTTCAGGCAGGTGTGATTTTGTCGAGCGCAGCCATCTCCGGCGCGTTCCTGGTATTATCCCGATCCATCCTGATGCTGCGCATTAAAACACGGTCCAGTTTTCAGCTTCAGGCAGCGGTATGGAGTCGGCTGTTCAATCTCCCCTCACGATTTTTCAGCCGGTACACGGCCGGGGATCTAGCCAATCGGGTCATGGGGGTAGATGCTATTCGGGAGCATCTTGCGGACAATGTGACCATTGGGTGCATGACCCTGTTGTTTGCCATTCCGAATCTGGCGCTGATGCTCTATTTCAGCGGATCCATGACCATCGTTGGGTTAATGGCGATCCTCATTTTTGTCAGCCTGATGTGCTGGGTGGGGTATAAGAATTATCGGAACCAGCAACAGCAGTATAAATATGAGGGGGATCTCGCGGGAATCGGTCTGCAGGTGCTGACCGGCATTGCCAAAATCCGCATGGCCATTTCAGAGAATCGCGCGTTTATACGGTGGGCCGGTGTGCTCGGCGAAAAAATAAGATGGCAATCCAGATCCATCGACAACATGAATGTGATGGCAGTGCTAAATGCCCTGTTTCCCCCGCTCATGACCGGCATATTTTTTCTGATCATCGGTTCCCAGTGGCGGGGTACGATGCTGAATGTGGGGGAATACCTTGCCTTTACCGCCGCATTTTCCTCCCTGCTTGTGGCGTTTACCGGATTTGCCGGCGTTCTGCCCGCCCTCCTCACAACAGGTGCACTCTACAAGAGGCTAAAGCCCATCCTGGAAGCCACGCCGGAGATCGTGGAAACCAAGGAACCCGCGGGTGAAATCGACGGGAATGTGGAAATCCGGAATGTGACTTTTCGGTACAGCCAGGACCCTGTGGATGTCTCAAGGGATGACAGGCCGGCCCCGCCTGTTCTCAAAAATGTCTCCATTACCGCCCGCTCCGGGGAATTCGTAGCCATTGTGGGTCCTTCCGGGGCCGGCAAATCCACCATTGCGAGGTTGTTGCTGGGGTTTGAAACGCCGGAAACAGGGGGCATATTTTATGGCGGAATTGATCTTTCCTCGGTGAATCTTAGGGACCTGCGAAAACAGCTCGGGGTGGTGCTTCAGGGAGGCGGACTCATCAGCGGTTCCATCTACGAGAACATCGCGGGGGCCTCCGGCATGTCCATGGACGCGGCATGGGAAGCGGCCCGTTCGGCCGGGCTGGACCAGGATATCGAAGCCATGCCCATGGGAATGCACACTCTCGTATACAACGGCGCGGTCTCGGGCGGGCAGCAGCAGCGCATTCTCATTGCCCGGGCCCTGGCACGAAATCCGAAACTCATCATCTTCGATGAAGCCACCAGCGCCCTGGACAACGAAATCCAGGCCCATGTTTCCGACAGCCTGGAGCGTCTCAATGCCACCCGCATCGTCATCGCCCACCGCCTCTCCACCATTATCAACGCCGACCGGATCTATGTTCTGGAAACGGGAAAGGTGGTGCAGGCGGGGACTTTTGCCGAACTGATTGAACAACCGGGGCTGTTTCAGCAGCTGGCGAAACGGCAGATGGTGTGAAAAGGGATGCTAATTTGCTTTTTAAGGAAATTTATTGTTATGTTATAAATAATATCAAACTTCAGAACTATTTTTCCCGATTTTCATGAAACCCTGGTCACGATATAATACTCTGTTTTGTTCGGAACGATATGGCTGGTTCCTATACAATGCCCTGTCCGGTGTGATGTTTGAGCTTGACCACCATCATTACAGGATAGCCCAATCCCTGTGTGACGGGGAGCCCATATTCCCACCATACCATGACGGGGAATTCATGGAGACACTCGAGGAAAACGGGTTTCTTGCCCAAAGGGAAGCGGAAAAGGTGAAACTGATGACGCTTCGCTATCAGCGAAATGCGGCATGTTTCAGCACGGGGTATGTGGGGCTTACCATCTGTCCGACGCTTGCCTGCAACTTCGGTTGTCTTTATTGCTTCGAGCAGACACAGAACGATGCCACGGTCATGAGCGACGAGACCATGGAGGCGCTGATCGGATTCATCAGGAAACATCAGGATACCAAACACCTCTATGTGATCTGGTACGGGGGCGAACCGTTGCTAGCTTTCCACATTATGGAAAACCTGACCGCCGGTTTCCTGAAACTGTATCCCAACTATGACAATGCAATCCTTATAACGAACGGATACCTGCTCGACGAGAGAAAAATCGATCGGCTGAAAGATTTGAAGATATCATCTGTGCAAATTACCCTCGACGGCAGTGAAAAGACGCACAACCAAAGGCGAATACTCAAAAACGGAAGCCCGACTTATGAGCGGATCCTTCGCAACATCGATCTTCTGATGGCCTCTTCATGGAAGGGGAAGTGTTCCGTGAGGGTGAACGTCGACAGGCGAAACCGGCAGGAGTACTCCGCCATCCATAAGGAGCTGCTGGAGCGCTACAGGGGTAAAAACCTGAAAGTCTACGCCGGCTATGTGAAAACCTTCCTTGACCATTCCTACGACCGGCAATGCGGGCTCTGCCTGAGCGAATGGACTGAGTTAATGGTAGACGGGTACAAGGACGAAGGGATTGTTCCGCGTGGCGGGTTTTTCCCGGAAAGCGGTGCACAAAACATCTGCATCGCCACGAGTCATTACGGCTATGTCATCGGACCGAGAGGGGAGATGTACAAATGCTGGGAGGATGTGGGAAAAGCGCACATGGTGATCGGTTCGGTACATGAGGATACGGCCGTCACCAACCCTGAGCATGTTGCACGCTACACCATCGGGACGGATCCCTATCAGGATGCCGAATGTCTGGAGTGCAACGTTTTTCCCATCTGCGGCGGCGGATGCGTGAACAAACGTCTGCGGTCACAGCAGTTGGGCGAGGAAGGTCTCGAGTACTGTTCGCCGTTCAAGGAATCGCTCCGGAAGTATCTTGAAACCTATCTGGAGGCCTGGCAAACAAAGCAGATTTGCAATGCTGTTCTGGGAACCGGTAAAGCGCGGTCAATGGAGAAAGGGTATCGCATGGTGCAACCGGAAAAAAGCCGTGCAGAACAGGCAGAAAATCCTCTTAGAAATCTGGTTGAACAGGAGTAGGGTCACCCGCTGTCAATGCCGGGACGGATCATTTCCGGCACTCAGGGGGATATGCGAACTGCGCCCGGCGCTCGAAACGCTTCATCTAGCGCTGATATGTCTTTGGTATTACTAAGCACGCGAACATCATGCATGCCATCTTCCCGCCGCATCCTTCACTCCCGCCGGAAACGGCTTCAAGTTCAGCCTCACTAATCTCCTTTCCGGTTTCGCCCAACTCTTCCATTGTGAAATCGAATCCCGCCTCCAAAATAGCTTGAAAACGCGCATCAGTATCCTGGATAGCCATGATTCGTTTGCTGAATGCCTCATCCGACTTCATCTTCTTGATGAAGGCTTTCACCTGTTCCATTGACATAGGGGCCTCCTTTAAAAGGTGATCAGTGATCGCTAAGACGAAGATTATGAAACAGAAAATTGGTAGTCAAGGTATTTTTTAAAAAATTCCAACCTGAAACCCTGCCCTGCAATGGTTTGCCTTCCATGTTAAGCAGTGGACCGTATTCGCTTAACCATCACGGTCCACTTGGACCGAGTCGCCAACGGCCCTAAAGGATGGCATGCCATGTTGACCTCGATTGTATTACCTTGTTGCACCATGAGTGGCCGGGTCAATGGCAGGAAGACACGACCCCAATGGTTTGCAGGAGAATCCGGATCAGTGGATATCAGCACGCCGCCTCCCAGATCGGCGGAGAACCACGCCGCCAATCCATTGATCTCTCCGCTTCTCAGGGCGATGAAGATGGACTTCGTTTCAAAAGGTTTCTGGGATCGATCGACCGTTTCACTCAACGAATCGATGGTCCATAAAACCGCTGACTCCGACATCAAATGTTCCCGGGATAAATCGTGCTGCTCATAGAATATTTCGCAGCACATTCTTTCTGCTACCAAAGCCATATCCACACCGTATGGTTTGCCCAGCCAGAACCTCCGCTTTTCTTCAAAATCTGGAAGAAAACATGGCGCCATCCAGACATCCACACAATTTGGTATCATGGCGCCTCCAGGCTTAAGCCAGCGATCGCGTGCCAGCAGGACCGGAGGCAGCATGTTTTCATCAACTGCAAAGCCACCAAGCCATTCCGAGACGATGACGTCAACCTTCTCGGACGGAACCAGTTCCTCGATCGGGGAATGCAAAATTTCAATTCGGTCGGCGAGACCATTTCTGGCAACCAACTCACGCGCTTCCAAGGCCATTAAGGTCTCTTCGACCGCATAGACTTTTCGGGCGCCTGCCTGGGCCGCAAAGATGCTCAGTATGCCGGTGCCCGCCCCCACATCCAGAACAGTGCCGCCCCGTGGCACCACTCGCAACAGTGCTTCGCGGAAGTGGGTGCATCGGATCTCGTCCGCAAGCATTTTTCGGTGCATGGGCCAGGTGGCATAATCCCATTCGGGGTCCGGCGGTTTTGCCTCGGCACGTAGTTTCGGACCATTAGAAAAATCAGGCACGATTTCCCCGGCTGTGTTCCCGTGACAACATAAGGTGTTTTATCAGTATCATTGTATGAACACTTTCAGGGGTTTCTGGCTGCAAAAATCCGAAGCAAAATTGTATGCGCCGGCGTTCTGAAACACCAAAGTGTCTCCTGTCTTCTTTCCTCCCAAAAAAACGCGATACCTGAAGATATCCAAAGAACAGGGCGTTACCCCTTTTATAATATACTTTTCTGCTGAATGCTTTGCCGCCTCTTCATACTCAATCTCGCCTTTTACTTTTAATTTGACCGGAACGATCAGTGCATCTAAATCGCCATTGTACACCGATGCATCAACGATAATCGTGTCCTCGTGAATGCTCAGGATCTCGGTGTGCAATTCTCCAGCAGGTGCTGCGATATAACGTCCCGGTTCAATGACCATGGAAATGTTTCTTTTTTGACACCAGGCATACAGGGCTTCTATCTTTTTAAAAATATGATCAAAAACCTTTATGTTGGTATTGGCATATGCAGCAGGAATCCCTCCGCCGATATTCATAAGAGTAATCGTTTGGAAAAAATCTTCATCGAATGTTTCTTCTAATTCCCCCAAAATGTTCCATTCACTCATATTTTGTGTTTTTCGATGAAAATGTATCCCTATGTCCTTGATAAAAGGGGCCTTTGTGAGATCATTAATTCTTTTCTCAATTGTCTCGGAGTACATTCCAAAAACATAATGTATTTCTGTTCGAATAGTATTCTCTTTTAGTTTTAGACGCAGTAATAAAGTTATTTTTTCTGTTCTTTTTTCCAGGTATGCTATCAACGTATCTAAATCAGTTTCGTTATCCACAACGAACCAGCGAATTCCTCGAGAAAGCAATCCTTGTATAACGTCTTTCGACCATCCTTGTGCCAGAAACTGAACGCGCGACATATCTTGAATGTTGGTAAGTTCGGCTTCTAAGTGAATGCTGAAAAAGCTATCGGTGTTTTCTTCAAGAATAGAATTGACAACAGGATTTGTTTTTGAGCTGTATGTTACGCGATCGCAAATCTCCCTAATTCTTTGATACTGTTCAATCACCTTTCTTCTTGATAATACAAAGTGTGCCATGTTTATTCTTCTCGAAGCAATCCTTCGGCCTGCAACTCTTCCATTGCATTGATCATTGCCAACGGAAAGAGAATAGTGACGTCGCCAATAGCGGTTGCAATGTCTGCCGAATCCTTTACCTTACCCCAGGATTTTGCTTCATTAGTGTTTGCTCCGCTCATACTTCCGGAGGTTTTATGTGCTGTTGTAATATATGCGGCGTATTCTGCTCCTCCATTAAGAAGTGTAAAAAGTATTGCATGATGTTTTGAAATCGATCCACCAAGAGCAATAACGCCTTTTTTATCATCATATGATACGGAAAATAATATATTCCCAAAATCCTTAACAACATCAATCATAAAATCCGGATGTTTTCGCTGAAAAAGGTATAGGTGAAAACCAAATGCGCTATCCGTTATTGCCGGACAAAAAACAGGAATATCATACTTTGCAGCTGTTGCTAAAATAGAATGTTCGTCATCCAGCACTAATCCAATCTCCCTAAGCATTTCTGAAACTGCCCATCTCGGTTTCTTTTTATATAACTCTCTCAATATGGGAAGGAATACAGCTTCGATCTTCCCATAGCTTTCATTGTTAATAAGAATATTTCCAACACGGTTTTTCCCTTTTTCATGCAGATCGACGTCATCGGCTTCAAAGTCCCCTATTTTAAAGGTTTCTCCCATTGCCTTCATGATGTCTTCTTCAATGCTTCCAACAGTCGTAACGACGATATCTGCCATGCCTTTCTTAAGAACTTGCGCAAAGAATCCTCTTAATCCGGAAGTAACCATGTTTGATGTGAATGTTAAGAAAATTTTGGCGGAATCTTTTTTCATTCTTACAAATACTTCACTGACTTTATACAACTCTGTACTTTGATATCCAAGGCTTTGGTATTGCTGCATCAATTCCTGAACAGTCATTCCTTGTTTCCATGTAAAGTCCTTAATTCTTTTCATTTTCTTGCCGGGTTTCCCCCCCCTTAAAGGGTTTAACAGCTAACCGCCCTGGTCGTTTCTCGACATTTCTTCCCAGCCGCCGCCCAGAGCCTTGTAAAGGGAGATCAGATTGGCCGTAACCAGGCCCTCGCTCTGGGCCAACTGGTCTTCGAAAGAACGTAGCGACCTCTGAGCATCCAGGACATCGTAAAAGCCGATTAGACCGGCCCGGTATTTTTGATCCGCCAAACCCACCGCCTTTTGAGCCGCCTGGCTCGCCTGCTTGAGGGCCGCGCGACGGTTTTGCTCCTCTGCATAAGCCCTCAAGGCATTTTCCACCTCCTCCAGGGCACCCAGGATGGTGGATTCATATCGGATCAGAGCCTGTTCTTGGACGGCCGTCTGGACCTGAATGTTCTGGCGGATGGCACCCCCATCAAAGAGACGCCACGAGAACCTGGGCCCAATACTGTGGGTCACACCGTCTGAAAAAGCGAACCCGCCGATATCCAGGGCCTCCAGCCCGATGGAACCGAGAAGGTAAAATTTCGGGTAAAGTTCGGCCGTGGCCACGCCGATGCGGGCGGTCCGATCCGCCAGCTCCCGTTCCGCGCGACTTACATCGGGTCGCCTGCGAATGCATTCGGCCGGTATCCCCACCGCTACCCGGAGAGGCGTTACGGGGATGGGCTCCGGCGGCGATAGTTCCCTGCGAAGCCGCCCGGGTTCTTTTCCCATGAGGACCGCAAGCCGGTTTTGGGAAGCTTCCATTCCTGAGCGAAGCAGGGGCATCTGGGAACGGGTGTTTTCCACATTGTATCGGGACTGCTCAAGGGTAAGGGCGTCGCTCAGCGCTGCCTCAAAACGCTGTTGAATCAGATCATGCATCCCTTGCTGCTCTTTAAGGTTCTCCGCTGCCGTGGCCAGGCGGGCCTGATAGGTTCTCATTTCCACATAGTTGAGCGCCACCTCGGCGGTCAGGGTAACCAGCACGTCCCGAAGAGAAGCCTGACTGGCCTGGAGGGCCGCATCCGTGGCCTCCACCGATCGGCGCACACCGCCGAAAATATCCACTTCCCATCCTGCGTCAAACCCCGCGGCATAGAGGTCGCGCTCCGTACCGGCACCGGTCTCTCTGCTCCCCTTGATGCGCGTGATCTGCCCGGAGGCATTCAGATAGGGAAACAGCCCGGCTTCCGCAATGCCCCGGCGCGCCCGCGCCTCCCGAACCCGCGCGCGGGCCTCTTTCAGATCGAGATTCCCCGCCACGGCCTGCTCAATCAGCTTCGACAGCAGGGGGTCCCCCAGCCGGCGCCACCAGAGGGCCAGGGTCTCCTGATCGATGGATCCATCTTCAAGGCCTCCTTTCAACGGGGTCTGCCACTGGGAGGGCACCGCTTTTTCAGGCGGGTGGTAATCGGGTCCCACGGCCGCGCACCCGGCCAGAACAAGAAAGACCAGCAGGCGGATCAATCGATTTAGCGCATCGGGTTCATAGGGACGTTTCATGTTATTTCAGCTTTCATTTATCGATATCCCCAATTTCGCCTTTCGTGGGCTATGTCCAGGTGGTATTAAATGTGTTAACCCAAGTGCTGTTGAAAACTCCACCGGCGACGGCTTTCAGGTCCGATTCGCTTAACTCGCCATCCGGCGGCCGGGGCAAAACGAAGTGGGACAACTTTACGGTGTTTTCAACCACATTAATTTCCTGACCATCCGGTATGTCTACCCCATACTCCTTAAACACGTCTTTGGGGTTCGCCAGAAGCCCCTTTTTAAACGTCGCATCCGACCATGCCTTTTGAATCATATCGATCCAAACCTCCTGCAATTCTTGCCTCTTCATTTTCGCTCCTCCTTCTTTTCCTGTATTAAACGAAATGCTTACCCCTTCAGAAAAGCCAATTATGTCATAATCCAAAAAAGAGGTCAACGCCCGGGATCAGCGATTGCAGACCTATACAATCCTTTCAACAAAATCACATGTGGATTGAATGCCGTCTTCTGCCGAGATTTTTTCTTTTAATGCCTCGGCATTTATCCTGTATTGTGCCCCCAGCACCTTCTCTTCCAGCACCCTGGCAAGCCCGTCGGCAGTCAGTTCAAAAGGATGCATCGCTGCGCCCACTGTCAGTTCCAATACCCGTCTTGCGTTGAAAAATTGATCATTCCCGTAAGGCTCTATGAGCATGGGGCAGCCGTTTCGCAGCGCCCTTCCGGTCGTACCCGTTCCACCGTGATGAATAACGGCGGCGGTACGGGAAAAAACCCAGTCGTGGGGCAGGAAATCCACAAGCATGATCCCATTGGTACCCGTGTTGGACGGTATATGATCTTTTTCAAATCCCGCCCATCCCTTCTGAACCAAAAGCCGTCGTCCCAGTTTTTGGGCTGCAGCCACATGGATCTCCATGACCCGGCGGGGGTCCTGCAGCGGCAGACTGCTGAAGGAGAGTACCAGGGGGGATGGTTCCGGCTCGACAAACGATTCCAGCTCTGCGCCCGGGCGCCACTCACCCCACGATGGCTCCTCATAAAAAATAAACCCGGCCGTTAAGGCACCATCGTATTTGCCGGCCGGCCTGGCGAAGTGGGGACTGGCAGCAAGAATCAAACGCCTGGAAATCATATTGTCCTCCCACCATTCATCGGTAAACATGGCTTCGGGTAGATCAAGCAGATTTTGTCTGATCTCTTCCAGTTCCCGGTAGAAACATTTGTGCATTTGCTGGAATATTTCGTGCCATTCCGTGAATCTTGAATCACCAATGTCAATACCGAGATGGCCTTTCATTGGAGCACATACCTGAACCGGCGCCAGGCAAATTGAAATCAGGGGAACGTTCAGAACATGCTGAATCACGGCGCCCATAAAAAAATTACTGGCGCAGATCAATATGTCCGCTTCTCTACACGCCTCTATCAAACTGCCGTATTTTTCGGCGACCTTAAAATTTTTAACATGGTATGCCGGTTTAGGGGGGTTCCAGTAATTCCAGCAGGCGGCATCTTTTTGTGCTTCTTCAATCCCCATGACAGGTCCGCAATCAAAGCAGTCCAAATGGAATTTTCTGGCAAAGGCCTGCATGGAACGGTTAATTCCGAGGCGAACCCGATGCCCCCTGCGCTTTAATTCCTGACCCATCATTATAAACGGGAAATGGTCCCCAAAAGTTCCTCTCGTTGTCATAACAATTGTCGCCATAGGCTTCCTTTTCCCAAACTGCTGGCATTGACAATTCAAATACATTCCCAAATGGGCTGAAAGACCACCCACGGGACGAGGCCTTTCGGATCCTCTGGGATGAAAAACATGCAGTTTTTCGTATTACAAAAACATCTTCTCAACCCAAAATAATGGGTCTCCAGACTCCCTCGCTGTACCAGAGCCTGGAAAAGGGTTTGCCTAAAGAGGCAGCCCTTTTTTCGAGGCCCTCGACCTCCACTTCGATTTCCTGATCGTGGTAATGGGGGTCCCAAGGAAGAACAAGGAGGGTGCTTTCGGGCATAGGTATAAGTCAGGGGACCCTCGCCTCCCCCCATGACCTGACTTCCAGTTCTTTTTTCAGGGTACCGACATCAGGGATTTGAAGAAATTCGTTCAGGGTAGTCACGGCCGGGGGACTTAGAGGGATCTCCCCCTTCAGGTTTCCCCTGAGGGCCGTTTCAGGGCTTACCCAGATTCCGTGGGTAGTCTCCCTGTTATCGGGTCGGCATTCCTGTCCCTCCGGCATAAAGGCCGCAAAAAACCTGGTATCGTACCGTTTCGACCTGATCTTAGGCGTAATCCAGTGGGACCAGGGCGCCAATGCCGACAACTTCACGGTCCAATCCCCGGAAAGAACCAGGTGGCGAAGCCAGTCCCTGGGAAGGGCCCCGTTCAGCCTCGGTCCCTGGAGCTTTTCAAGGCCTTTGCCTGCCTTATTGTTGTTATCAGCCAGAAGGAGGCATGCTTCTTCAAAGGTCTCACGAACAGCAGTGATGCCGTGGGCCATGGCGTCTTCCATATTGAGACCTCTGCCAAAGCGTCTTTCTAACTGCCCGGAATCCATGTCCACATATCCCTTCCAGAAATCAAGACCCGTGTCTTCGGGATCCTCGGTCCCACCCGGGAATACATAATTTCCCGGCATAAAACCGCTACGGTTGCTCCGTTTGAGGAGATAGACCTGGAAAGGTCCATTCAAATCCCGTATCAGGATAACGGTGGAGGCACGGACCGGGACTACAGGGGAAAGAGCTGATTCAGTCATACGAATAACGTTACCACGCCCGGTTGTGGAAGACAAGGGCACTGGAATTTGGGTTACCGGGGCATGACACTTGCAATCCGGTCCCGATTCCCCTAAGATACTAAAATATGTTGAAAATCCCATCAAAAGAAAATTGCCGTCAATTTCCAGGCAATCTCGGAGCATTACTTGATTACTCTAAGGAACGGTATCCCGACAGAGACGGGATCGGGATTCCTGGTGAGATGTTTACCTTTGGGGAATATCACGAGAAAGTATGCCGGCTGGTCCATGGACTGAGGAAGATCGGGTTAAAACGAAATGATCGGGTTATTCTCTCGTCATTGAACCCCTCCGGGTATGCTGCCGTCTCATTAGCGGTCTTTCGGATCGGGGCGATCCTGGTGCCGGTGAACCCGAGAATGGGTCCGTACGAACTTACCCACATCGTTTCCGAAACATGTCCCAAACTCCTTATTTGCAATCGAGATAAACTGGCAACCGCCGTTAAAGCATATGAGTTCAGCCAGGGCCTTACTCCGCCCTCTTTCATTACGATCGATAAGAAGGCTCCTTCAACAATCTTCATGGAAGAGCTCGATTTTTCGAGGACTACTACCCATTGGGAAAAGATGGCACCTGATGAAACCGCCATGATTGTATATACAGCAGCCATGGACGGCTATCCGTTGGGGGCGGAGCTGACACATGGTTCTCTTTTTTACGACAGTGTCTCTTTTGCCGAAAAATCATTCAGAAAAAATGATGCCGGTTCAGAGATACTTTTTTCACTCCTCCCCCTTTTTCATACCTATGGGTTTACCAACGGATTTTTAGTCCCCCTGGTGGGCGGCGTGACCTGTCTTCTTTTAGGAACTTCCGTAAGGAGCAGGACCGTGGTTGGTCTTATGAAAGATTATCGGCCCACACAGATTATCTCGATCCCCGCCATATTTCATGCGCTTGTAAAACCATTATCCGAGCACCCCGACGTCTGTTCCCGCCTGAGAAACTTGACAAGTGGAGGGATTAAAATCCCGAACAACCTCCTGGAAAGCTATCAAAACATATTGGAATTGACCATAAGCGAAGGTTATGGCCTCACAGAGGCATCCCCTGTTGTCACCTGGAACGGCCTGGATAGACCGCCCAAATTTGGAACTGTCGGCCCACCGTTGTCCTGCTGCCAGGTAAAGATTGTTGACGATACCGGCAAAAAGCTTCCTTCCGGGCAGGAAGGAGAGGTCCTGGTTAAAGGGTCAAACGTCTTTGCAGGATATCTCAAAAAACCGGAGCATACTCAAAATACCTTTGTAAATGGCTGGTTCAAGACAGGTGATCTTGGCCATGTGGATAAAGACAACTATTTGACATTGACAAGGCTGAAAAAGGATATGATTAATGTATTCGGGTTAAAGGCATATCCCAAAGAGATCGAAAGACTGCTTCTTTATCATCCTGAAATCGAGTCAGCCCTCATCTACAGAGAATGGCACGAAAAATACGGTGATATCGTCGCTGGTGAGATCTCCCTGAAACCGGGAAGCACGATGAATAAACAAGGCTTCTTTCATTGGTGCCGGAAAAATATTTCGCCTTATAAGATCCCAAGAAAGATCCGGATCAATTAGAATTTGCCATCAAACGTTTATTGAAAGCCCAAAACACATATAACGTAACGAGTACCCAATACCCAGCACCCAATACCCAGTACCCAGTATTGAAGACATAGGCTCAGAAAGGGACCGGCCACAATGGAAAAAGAGAGAATTAGAAACAAGCTGTTAAGAATATTGGATATTGCACCGGCTTTAAAGGAAATCCTTATCTCTTCAGAGTCTGTAGACATAAAAAGGAATAAGATAAGACGCTTTTTGGCCGACGTGCATGCAGCCACATTTAGCGATGATCACACTGTTCCACCTTTAGAATGGATATTGGCCCGTGATACCATACGGATATTTAGGACCATTATATGGCCCAGGAGTGAAATACTTACGGGTTACAGCTTCTTAAAATACCTTGATGACCTCTTGCACGCAGAAAACCTCCGGGACATTGAAAAGCCCAGTCCAGACTTTTTTGCAGAACTGGACCACCTGCTAAAGGGGATTATGGGCAAAACAGGGATTTACCCTGAAAAAGCCCCTGCCTTTACCAGACATGAAGGGAGAAGAGCAGCAAGGCTGAGGTCAGCCGACCTCTCAAGAATGTCAAAGACGGTGCAACAGTACTTAGACAAATATCCTTTCGGGTTGGATCATGAAACGATTCGCAGACGTAACACCAACAAAGCGCGAATATTGGAATATTTCGGTGCCGAAAAACCGGACTGGGAAGACT
>JACNJD010000143.1 GCA_014382715.1 Candidatus Desulfacyla euxinica
CTTATGTTGGGCGAATCCACAAATACCCCTTTGATCTTGGGGTTCTGGCATGCCAGGAATTTGGAGTAGATCATGCTGTGGGTCATCACATATCGCTGGCCCTTGTATTGTATATTAGGAGTATGTTCAACGTCATGTGCCAGCGGGTCTGTCACAGGGCTCATCTGAACCCGCTCTAAATTGAAAAGCCCTTCATCAGCCAGAAATTGGCTCATGGCATTAACAAAGGTGGTTCGCAGGGCCATGGCAGCGTACAATACATCCCCCGTCCATTTCTTATAATAGTACTTGTCCAAGTATTCCTCAAAACTCGATCCGGCCTCTTTCAGTGCTGACTGAAAACCGAAGAGGCTCTGGCCGATGGCAGTCATTGTCTCGTCTTTCATGGTTTTAAAACCTCCATTCCTTCTCTTACAATCTTGGTAGATATCTATCAAGCTCGTATTGGCTCACATGTGTCCTGTATGCATCCCACTCGATCTTTTTGTTTTCTATGAATTTGTTAAAGATATGATCGCCCAGGACTTTTCTCACCAACTCGCTTTTCTCAGTTTCCAAAATAGCCGCATAGAGGTTCCCGGGAAGGTCCTTGATCC
The DNA here is from genome assembly GCA_014382715.1 of Candidatus Desulfacyla euxinica. Taxonomy (GTDB): domain Bacteria; phylum Desulfobacterota; class DSM-4660; order Desulfatiglandales; family Desulfatiglandaceae; genus Desulfacyla; species Desulfacyla euxinica. Next base: position 597 of record JACNJD010000143.1, read on the forward strand.
CGTGCGCCTTTCGTTCGGCCGGGTTCATCTCGAAGATATCTTCTTCAATGGGCTCAGGCAGTTCATATTTCTTTTCAATCCCTTCGAGGCCAGCCCCTAACATCACCGCAAAGGCCAGATAAGGATTACAGGCGGGGTCCGGAGACCGGAACTCCATCCGTGTGGCAGTCTCTTTCCCAGGCTTATACATGGGTACTCTGATCATGGCCGAGCGGTTTCTTCTGGCCCAGGAGACATATACGGGTGCCTCATAACCGGGGACCAGACGCTTGTATGAGTTCACCCACTGATTTGTCACGGCCGCAATCTCCGGGGCATGACGCAATAATCCCGCAATATAATGTTTTGCAGTATCAGAGAGGTTATATTCGTCTTCAGGATCATAAAATGCGTTCTTTTTACCTTTGAAGAGTGACTGATGGACATGCATGCCGCTTCCGTTTTCCCCGAAAACAGGCTTAGGCATAAACGTGGCATACACGTCATGCTGCCGGGCTATCTCCTTTACCACCAGGCGATATGTCATGGTATTGTCTGCCATTCTCAGGCCTTCATCATAACGAAGATCGATTTCATGCTGACTGGGTGCAACCTCATGGTGGCTGTATTCCACCTGGATACCCATATCCTGCATGGCAAAGATGGTTTCCCTCCTGAGGATACTTGCCATATCTAAGGGCGTAGAATCAAAATACCCCCCTGCATCCAAATATTCCGTTGAGGTATTGTCTTTGAAATAAAAATATTCAAGTTCAGGTCCCACGTAGAAAGTATAGCCATCTTCTGCAACTTTTTTCAAGAGACGTTTAAGCACATAACGGGGATCCCCCTCATAGGACGTTCCATCAGGATTCAAGATATCGCAGAACATCCGGGCTACGGGCCGGTCTCCGCTTCTCCAGGGAACCAGCTGAAATGTAGAGGGATCCGGTTTGGCAATCATATCACTCTCGTGAATCCTGGCAAATCCCTCGATGGAAGACCCGTCAAATCCCATCCCTTCTGTCAGGCCCTCTTCCAATTCCGAAGGGGTGATGGCAAAGCTCTTCAAAACACCCAATACATCAGTGAACCAGTATTGGACAAAACTGATATCTTTATCCTTTACAATCTTTCGAACATCTTCTGTGGTCCGGCACTCCATTCTATATCCTCCTCATCTGTTAAGAAAATTTCGTTTTACGTTGATGCTTTTCAATTGTTGTAACTGCAATCCCAATGCCAAACAGAAAGAGGTCATTAAAAATGTACCAATTTCAAATCGTTATATCATTTCATGATGGAAGGTGTTAAAGACCGAACATACATTTATGTAGGTTTACTACCGGTATCAGCACAGAAATGTATGTTTCCACGCAGGACTGTTTTAGTCAATCTATTCCACTGTCACACTCTTGGCCAGGTTCCTTGGTTTATCTATATCCCGGTTCAGGAAATTGGCACAGTAGTAGGCCAGAAGTTGACAGGCGACCACTGCCAGGACTGGATTCAGAAAATCGAGGACCGGGGGGAGTTCTATCATTTCATCAACCACTTCTCTTACCTTATCGTCACCCTCAGTAGCGATGGCTATCACAGGGCCCTTGCGGCTCTTGATCTCGTGAATATTACTGAACATCTTTTCATGCATCTCATCCTGAGGTATTATGGCTACCGTAGGCATCTCGGGATTTATAAGGGCAATAGGCCCATGCTTCATCTCTCCCGCGGCATACCCCTCTGCATGGATGTAGGAGACTTCCTTGAGCTTCAGGGCACCTTCTAAGGCGATGGGGTAGTTATATTTTCTCCCTAAAAAGAGCCAGTTTCCGTATTTATAATATTTCTCTGCAATGGCTTCTATGTGGTTAGCCTGGGCCAAAACTTTCTCTATAAGACCGGGCAGAGCCTCAAGCGCCCGGATGGCCTGAACCCCTTCTGTAAGAGATAGATTCTGATGCCGGCCCAACAGGAGCGCCAGGAGAGTAAGTGTCGTCAGTTGAGAGGTAAAATTTTTGGTTGAAGCCACACCTATCTCAGGACCTGCATGGTTATAAATACCTGCATCCGTCTCTCTGGAGATTGAACTCCCCACTACGTTAATAATCCCTATGAGACTGGCGCCCTTTCTCTTGGCCTCCCTGATAGCTGCCAGGGTATCGGCGGTCTCTCCTGACTGGCTGATGGCGACGATAAAGGTATTGGGAGGAAAGTTGAGCTTCCGGTAACGAAACTCAGAGGCAAGACCCACCTCTACAGCGATCTCCGTCAATTTCTCAAAGATATATTTTCCAACACTGGCTGCATAATAAGATGTTCCACAGGCCACAAGGGTTATATGTCTGCATTCCTTGAGCTTGTCCCATACAGGCATGATTCCGCCGAGTTTCGGGACGCCCTCTCCGGGCTCCAATCTCCCCCTGATAGCATTCCTGATGGTCATGGGCTGCTCATAGATCTCCTTGAGCATGAAATGAGGAAAACCGTTCAGCTCCGCATCTTCGGCCCGCCATTCTACTGTTTCGGTACTTCGTTCTATATGTTTGGCCTGTGCCGTGGATATGGAAAAATCATCCGCAGTCACTGTGGCGACTTCATTTTCTTCGAGATGGACCACCTTATTTGTATATCTTACCATCGCCGCAACATCCGACGCAACGAAATGCCCGTTATCACTCACCCCTATGATCAAAGGGCTTCCCCTTCTGGCGACGACAATCTCACCGGGAGTTTGTCTGTGAATGACACCAAGCCCGAAAGTACCTTCTACCTGAGACATGGTCTTTCTGACGGCATCACTGAGACTGCCATCGAAATTTAGCGCTATCAGATGGGCTAAAACTTCAGTATCTGTCTCAGACCTGAATCGGGGACCCTCTCTTTCGAGCTTCCTCTTAAGGACGTGGTAGTTCTCAATAATACCGTTATGGATAACGAATACGTTCTCATCCCGGTCTCTTTGAGGGTGAGCATTGTCCTCTGAAGGTTCGCCATGGGTGGCCCACCGCGTGTGGGCAATACCGACAGTGCCTTTCATTTCCAGCCCGTTCACTTTACTCTCTAATTCAACAATTTTCCCCACTGCCCGGTGCCACTTGATTTCCTCTCCATCCTGTATGGCCAGACCTGCCGAATCATAACCCCGGTATTCAAGCCTCTTCAACCCTTCAAGAAGTATGGGTTTTACATCTTTATTTCCCACATAACACACAATGCCACACATATTAGGTTCTCCCTGATCCTTTGTAAGAAATTAAGATTTAATCATAATCATTTAGCAAAGGATATACAATACGAATCAGTCTTTTGACCAATAAAATCGATGAACTCGTAAAAAGTCAGAAAGCACCCGTTATTGTCATTCCCGTGAAACCGGGAATCCAGGAAAACTACTGCTTATGGACTCCCGCTTTCGCGGGAGTGACGGCCTTGGAAACTTTTCACGAGACCAACAAAATCGAGTTCTCCTGAACCCTGAAATGCAAAGCGTCTCTGACCGTTTCACTGTTGCCTGCCTATACGATCGATTGTATAGTCGATTGACAACTCGTCATAAACGCAGCTTGCTAAATTTCTTCTCATCTCTCCTGCTATCAAGATCTAATGAAGTGCCTGCTCCGCTTAAGCCAACAAACTTTAACCTTAAACCTTCATAGTCGGAAAGCATCTTTTCAAGCTCTGACATTTTTAGACCTTGCCTATATCGTCTGATCACCTTTTTCCCAAATATTGTCTTTAATGTATCCCTTGAACTCTTCCTGTATAGTTTTCTAATATTGTATGCTTCATCGATCCTTTCTGCCGGGATATTCTCTAAATTCGCAAAAGCCATGCTTGTTATTCTGAACCCAACTTTTCCGTCTTCTCGAACCTCTTCTTCGTCGATGTAATCATTGGGAAATATATTATCTGGCACCATTTTAAAAAACGGTCGGGGGAATAACCTATAATATCTCTTTAACAAGGATTCTTTCACGATTGGATATATCCAATCATATTCACTATATAATTCTCGACATATTCCTATGAATTCGGACACATCCTCTTCTCTTGTCGTAGGTGAATCCGAAGTAACAAATAGGACATATTTTTCTCCGGCATGGTTATACCCTTCTTTTACATTATGCCCAAAACTCTCTTTTTGCTCGATGAGTGTAATATTACTGTCCCCTGATAATAAGTCAGGATCAATTTTTTCCCTCATCTCCTTTTCAGGACCAACAACTATTATTCTGTCTATCTCTTTTGTATTTCTGAGTGTATTTAATATATATTCTACCATGGGCTTTGGCTTGCCACCTACACCTCTCACGTCCTTTATCTCTTTTAACGATTTATATCCTCTCCTGAAGTACCATTCTTTATAGGAGAATAGATCCTCCAACTGGTGCCAAAACTCTTTAAAAGAGAACTTTTTTATGCCCCCTGCTAAAACTACCGCAACTATTTTTTCGGAAGTCGTCATATAGGAAAACCTACACCATTTTCAGAATTTATGATCAGCTTAAACTTTATAAGACCCCGTAAGAAGTCGCATAGCACCAGTTATTGTCATTCCCGCGAAGCTTGTCCTCAACTCCGATCGGGGAGCGGGAATCCAAGAAAATTAATCATTTCTGCGTTAAACGAGTCAAAATTGATAATGACAGGTCATTTATAGTCAAATATCTACTAAAATATTACAAGAATAGCAATCCATTACATACATGAGGTCCGAGAAAAATACCGCAGATGGCCTCATCCGGACCCATGGCGTGGTAAACAAGAGACTGACAGTCCTCATACTCCTTGACATAGAACGCAACCTCATACATATTCTCAATTAGGGCTCCGAGGCTCCCCTCCCAGGTGAGAGGAGTTCAAGAATATTCAACTTTCTGAGATTATTTTCATCCTTAAATCCGAAATCTGAAATCTGAAATCGTGCCTGAACAGGGTTTTCGTTCAGGTGCAAGTTAGGTGTACCCGCTCTAAAATGAAATCAACAATTGCCAAAAAATTATGGGGCAGTTTTGGGGTATTGATTGCTGTTCTAACCATTTGTGGGGTTATCGTTTACTGGCAGATCCATGGGATCAACAGAGTAATTGAGCAGCTCGTGGAAGTGAGGGAGCCTCTTCAGGAAATAATCTTAGAGATGGAAATCAATATGGGAAACACCTCCAGGGCAGTGATGGGCTATGTCATGGAGAGGGACCCCTCCCATGTAAAATGGCTTCATGATTCCGAGAAGGAGTTCGAAGGTCTTGTTTCTGACTTTAGAGAATTGGCCGAGACTGAAGAAGAGAAACGGTTTCACCGGGAAGCATCTCTGTTCTTTGCGGAATTCAGGAAACTCTCCCATGATATCGTAGCCTTAGTAAACGAACAACACGATGCGCAACGGGTTTTCAGAGAGGCGGCCAGAGAGATCGATGAATCGATTGGTAAAGCACTCGAAAGAGTCGTTAATAGTAGTCCGGGTTGGACCAAGGCAAAAGAAGAGGTCACCCTCAATATGCAAATCTGTTCTCATGAGGTCTTTGCAGCAATTGAGCGATATCTGTTTCAGCACACCGGTTTTCACCGGGATGAGGTGAAGAGCGCAGAACAGGCCTTCAGGGAATTCAGGAAGATGTACAGAAAAACCGGTCTTTCTGATGAAGAGAGTCATGCTATCAGGCTGATCGACAGGGATTATAATCATGCCATTAAGGTGGGATATGATGCCATGGCAGTCACAGATCAGTTATATGTGAAACTCGACCGGTTCCGGGACGATCTCACAAGAATGGATACGGTTCTGAATAAGGACATCCAGCCCTTGATACATGCGGATACAGTCAGGGCGACGGAAGATTCTAAGCGTTCAGTCTCCATAGCCTCAACAATAACGCTGACCATGGTGATTTCAGCCCTCATTATTATGGCCTTGGTGACATGGATTATAACCAAAGGGATAATTGCCTCTGTTCGCAGGCTAAAAGAAGGGTCCGAGGAATTCGGCAGAGGGGCGCTTGACCATAAAATCGATGTGAGAACGAAAGATGAGCTTAGTGAACTGGCCACAGCCTTCAATCAGATGGCTGAAAAGAGAAAAAAAGCAGAGGACGAATTGAAACAAAGCTCTGAAAAAATAAAGCTGTTCGCCTATTCGGTCTCACATGATCTTAAAAGCCCGGCTATGGGAATCTACGGATTGACAAGGCTTCTGAATAAAAATTACGGCGATATCCTTGGGAAGAAAGGTAAGACTCATTGTGAGCAGATCTTAAAAGCTTCCGAACAGATCGGGACTCTTGTTGAGGAGATCAATCTTTATATATCAACCAAGGAGAGGCCCCTTTCCATTGAAAAAACCGAAATTGAAGAGATCTTAGAGGTGGTCAGAGAAGAAGTTATGGGCCGGCTTATTGCTCGTAAAATAGCCTGGTCTGAGCCTGAAGATATGCCCGAAATCAAGGTAGATAAATTGTCCATTATCAGGGTGATCAGAAATCTGGTGGACAACGCCATAAAATATGGCGGCGATGACTTGAAAGAAATTAAAATAGGGTATAGGGAGTCAGATGAAACCCATATTATTTCCGTAACAGATGATGGTGTCGGTCTAAAGGCGGAAGATTCAGAAGAGATCTTCGAGTTGTTCAAACGAAAGAACACATCCAAAGGGGTCCAGGGAACAGGTCTGGGTTTGGCTATAGTAAAGGAAATCGTAGAACGACATGGCGGAAAGGTGTGGATTGAACCGGGGGCGGAGAAAGGGACGACCTTTAGCGTATCCATTTCAAAGCATCTTTAGACATCCTATCAGGGAATAAAGAATATTAGCCACCAATTGCACGAATTTACACCAGTATTATCAAGGAATTAATGTCCATTAGTGTAATTCGTGGCAAAAAAATTCTGTGAGAGAAAAAAGAAGGGAGTGATTTGAAATTTTTGTTTTTAGAGCCATTTTTCGGGGGTTCCCATCAGGACTTTGCCGAAGGGTTAATTTCCCATTCGCAGCACAGGATTGACCTCCTGACCCTCCCTTCCCGCTTCTGGAAATGGAGGATGCGGGGCTCTGCACTGTATTTCCTCAAGAAAGTTCCTGATCTCAAAGGGTACGACGGCCTTATTACAAGCGATCTTATGAGCCTCTCCGATTTCAAAGGGCTCACAGGCCCATCCTGCCCCCCTGCATTAGTCTATTTCCATGAAAACCAGCTTACATACCCTCTGGCTCCCGGGGAAACCATCGATTATCAGTTCGGGTTTACCGATATCACCACAGGTCTTGCCTCAGATCGGATCCTGTTTAATTCCCATACCCACTTTAACGCTTTTTTTGAGGCCCTTCCAAGGTTTTTGAAGATGATGCCCGAATACAGACCCCTTTGGGTGATTGATGAAATCCGTTCAAAGGCAAAGGTGCTTTATCCCGGATGCCGGTTTCCGTCAGAAGAAACAGAGTTCCATTTCCCTCAATCAGCGCCCCCACTCATCATATGGAATCACCGGTGGGAGTTTGACAAAAACCCGGGTGATTTTTTCGGAGCCTTAGATGCGGTGCTTGACCGTGGCCTTGACTTTCGCCTTGCCCTCTTAGGCCAGAATTTTCAGATGGTCCCAAAGGCATTCATAGCTGCCAAAGAGCGCTTTGGGACACGAATTGTCCAATACGGATATGTTGAATCAAGAGAAATGTATCGCCGGTGGCTGAAGCGGGGGTCGATTGTGGTGAGCACTGCAACCCAGGAAAATTTTGGAATCTCGATTGTGGAAGCGATTCGCCACGGGTGCATTCCACTCCTTCCCCATCGGCTCTCCTATCCGGAGATCATTCCTGAATCTCTCCACAATGATTTTCTTTACAAAGATCAGAATGACCTGGTAGAAAAGCTCTGTGCTGTTATCTTGGACTGTTCCCGGCACAGGAATAGGATTGAAAAACTCTCCCGCGAAATGGGACGTTTTTCGTGGGACAAGATGATAACAGAGTATGATGAAGAACTGCGATGTCTCGCAGAAATTACCACCGGCAGAGAAGGTGGCAATTTAAGTGCCTAAAGTGCCTAAAGTTTAAAGTGCCTATTTATCCCCGCACATAGTGCGGGGGAAGTTAATGAAAGCGAGGTCAGTTATGGTAGAGAGAGTTTTATTAGAAGGATGTTTTCCACCGATTCCCACACCTTTTGACGGCAACGGCCGGGTGGACCATGATAATCTGGCGCTTAATCTTGAGAAGTGGCAGAAGACGCCTCTAAACGGGTTTCTCGTTCTTGGATCAAACGGCGAAGCCGTGCTGCTCAAGCGGGAGGAAAAGCTCGAGATCTGGAAAACCGCCGGGCAGGTTATTGGTTCCGACCATCTTTTTATAGCCGGTACGGGGTGTAACTCAACCGTGGAAACAGTGGAACTCACTGAAAAGGGGGCCCGTCTCGGTGCAGATGCGGCCATGGTCGTTACACCCTATTACTACAAGGCCAGAATGGATCATAAGACCCTGGTGCTGCATTATACGACCATTGCAGACGGATCGCCGATCCCGATCATCCTCTATAATGTTCCGGCCTTTACGGGAGTCGACCTGGGTGCGGAGACGATTATTGAGCTTGCCCAGCATCCCAACATAATAGGGCTCAAGGAGAGTTCCGGCAATGTGGTGAAAATGGGACAGGTATTCTACAAGAGCGGCCATGTTTTTCAGGTATTGGCCGGTTCGGGGAGTTTTCTCCTTCCGGCCCTGACAGTCGGGGCGGTGGGTGGTGTTATGGCCCTTGCCGCGGTGGCACCTCATCCCTTAGCTGAAATTGTGGAGTGCTTTCAAAATGGTGCAATGAAAAGGGCGCGTGACATCCAGCTCGGGCTCATCTCGGCCAACGCGGCGGTAACCTCCCGTTTTGGGATTGCGGGACTGAAGGCGGCTTTAGACCTGATAGGCATGTACGGCGGACCGGTTCGCCCTCCCCTTCTCCCCCTTGGCAAAGAGCAGAAGGCAACCCTTGAGAAAATTATGAGAGAGGCAGGGATTCTGGAAGGAGTTGAATAGATCTCGGCAGGATGATCAAATACCCAAGAAGGCAGAACGGAATATGTCACTTTGAAGGAGCTCCTGGCCCGAACCTTCCTGTGTGATTCTGCCGGTCTGGAGTACATATCCACGATCGGCCAGGTCAAGGGCCTCAAGCACATTCTGCTCCACCATGAGGATGGTGATCCCCTCTTTCTTGAGGCGGCGGACCGTATCCAAAACTTCGTCCACCAGAATGGGGGCCAGTCCTAAGGATGGTTCATCCAACATGAGGATCTGGGGATTTGACATCAATCCTCGACCGATGGCCACCATTTGCTGTTCGCCCCCTGAAAGCGTGGATGCAGCCTGCGCACGGCGCTCCTTGAGCTTGGGGAAAAGACCATAGACAAACTCAAGATTCTCCTGAATCTTTTGCTTATCTTTTACGGTATAAGCCCCCAAAAGCAGGTTTTCCTCCACTGGGAGTGGTTTGAAAAGCATCTTCTCTTCGGGCACGTAGATGATACCCATCCGGACGATCTCTTCTGTGGGGAGTTTTTGAATTTCACGTCCCCTGAATATCACCCGCCCCTCAAAAACACGCTGAGACCCCATTATCGCCCTGAGGAGGGTGGATTTCCCGGCCCCATTGGCGCCCACCACGCATACGGTTTCGCCCTCTCCTACTTCAAGGGAGATCCCGTGCAGAACCGGCAGACCGGAATAACGCACCTTGATATCTTCAACCTGGAGAATATGTTGGGGCATAACAGAAAGTGACCTTCGGATTGATGATTGTCGATTTATGATTGATGATTGTTGGAGCGAAGCGGAAATCCCGCCTTACTGCTTATTCCCTACTGCTTACTCCCTAACCCGGATGAATCGGAAAAGTGCCTAAAGCTTCCTCGCCTCTTGCGAGTTGATGTTTGTTTTTTATTCGATGTTGGATGTTCATCTTTTTCTACCACTGCCTACTCCTTACTCTCTTCCATCCCCCCATGCTCCTGCACATACCTCTCACCGAGATAGGCCTTGATAACGCGGGGGTCTTTTGAAATAGCCTCAGGATCCCCTTCGGCTATTTTTTCTCCGTAGTCCAGAACGATCACCCTGTGACTGATCTTCATGACTAACTCCATCACGTGCTCGATGAGCATGACGGTTATCCCCATATCATCATGCACATGCTTAATGCTGGCCATGATTTCATCAATTTCATTAGGGTTCAACCCTGCTGCTACCTCGTCCAATAAGAGAAGCTTAGGATCGGACGCGATTGCCGTTGCCATTGTCACTCGTTTTTGGGCAGCCACAGGGAGTTCATTCACGAGATAATCGGCGGTATCGCCTATGTTTAAATTCTCCAATATCTCGGTGGCACGGGCCTTTGCCCGAGAGCGCAAATGGGTCCTCATAAAACATCCTACCATGACGTTTTCTCTTACGGTCAGGTCTCCTGATGCAGCATAGACCTGAAATGTCCGGGCTAAGCCGCGCTGTGCCACCTTATGGGCCTTCAATTTGGTGATGTCTTCTTCATCAAAAATAATTCCGCCTGAGGTAACGGGATGGAGACCTGAAATACAGTTGAAAAGGGTAGTCTTGCCGGCCCCGTTGGGACCTATCAGACCAATTAACTCACCCCGTTTCATTGAAAAGGTGATATTGCTGTTGGCCCTCAGACCGCCAAAATCCTTGGTCAGGTTATGGACCTCTAAGAATGCCATTAATTACGCTTCCTCCGGCGGAATTTTTCTACAATACCCCAGACACCACGGGGTTCAAAGGCCGAAATAACCATAATAATAAGTGCGTAAATGATCAGATCTATACCTACCAGTCCGACCTGGGCCCCTAACCATTCCTTCAGGTAACTTTTGAGCGGGATCAGGATTCCTGCGCCGATGATCGGCCCCCAGAGAGACCCTGCCCCCCCTAACATGGCCATGAGGGCGATCAGGATGGATATGTCCAGACTCATGGTATCTTCAGGCTCTATGCTCTTTATATAACAGGCATGAAATGAGCCAACCATGCTGACAAAAGCGGTGGCAATGGCATAGGTCTTGACCTTGGCCCAGTGCACGTTGATCCCTAAGGACCGGGCCACATCCTCGTTATCCTTGATGGACCGGAGCTGAAAACCTAAACGTGATTTCCGAAACCAGTTCATATATAGGACCCCAAGGAAGAAAAAACCTAAGATGACATAAAAATAATAAACGTCCTCCCTAAAGATGAGCCGCAAAAAATCCGGTGGGTGGTACTTAATAGGTGAGATTTCCAAGCCCCGGGCTGCTCCCACAAAATCCCACACCTCAAAGAGGTCTTTGAGCACCAGGGAGGTGGCAATAGTGGCAATGGCGAAATAATGCCCTTTAAGGCGAAAGAGGGGATATCCGATGATAAAGGACCAGACCACAGAAAAGAACATTCCGATGGGCATTGAAACCCAGAACGGCACGTCCCACAGGATCAACATCACGGCCGTGGTATATGCCCCGATCCCCACGTACTGGGCCTTTCCAAGATCCACCTGGCCCCCGTACCCGCCAATGGTGTTCCAGCCCATGCCATATAATGAAAACATGAGAAACTGGATCATGGTTGACATTGCGAAAGAGGAATGGGGAAAGAGGGGAAAGATAATGAAGGCAATGCCGACAGAGCCCGCAACGATGAGATCGAGGCGGGGGAAATCGGAAAAATCGAGGGCGTTTCTTATTGCTTCCATCCAAACAGCCCCCTGGGTCGAACCACCATGATCACGAAATATGCCAAATAGACCCACATATACTTGAAGGATGTCATGGGGATATCCACCATCCAGTCTGCCTCAAATGTATAGGTAAAGAAATCCCAGAATCCCGGTAGTTCAGTAATCATTCCAACCACGAGTCCGGCAAAAAAGGCGCCAGGGACACTGCCAAAGCCACCTAAGGCCACGATGGCGAAGGCAATCATGGTGAATAAAAGCCCGATAAAAGGATTGACCGACCAGAAATTCACAATGAGGGCGCCGGCTATTGTAACAGAGGCGCCGCCTATTCCCCAGGCCAGGGCGTTCATCTTTTGAGTGGGAACGCCCATGTAACGGGCGCCTTGAGCATCTAAAGAGGTAGCGGTCAGGGCCTTGCCTATTTTAGTCCGGTTCATCAGGAGCCAGACAGCTAAAAAGGCCACCACCGAAAGACCAGCGCATGTCAGTTTAGTAGCCGAGACAATGACCCCCATCCCTATTTCAAAACTCTTACCCACCAAGATGCCGTGATGGAGGGCCCTGTCTTCGGAGCCAAAGATAAGAAGGGCCAGATTCCTCAGGAAGAGCATGAGCCCAAAGGTCCCGAGGAGTTGCGCCACCATTGGGCCTCTTAGCAGGAATTTTATAAAACCGAAATAACAGATAACACCTAACAGGAATCCTACAACTCCGGCCACTGGCAAGGTAAAAAGCGGGTCTATGCCCAAACCCTGAGCAGTCAAAAGGCCGGTGTACATGCCGATCATAAGGAATTCACCATGGGCGAAGTTCACGATGTCCATCACCCCGAAGATGATGGTCAGCCCCAAGGCAACCAGGGCCAGGACCATTCCGATCAGCAAACCTGCGAATAGGGATCCTACAAGGATGTCCATAATAGAAACGTTAAGCAAATCTCACCCGCTCCCCCACCCCATAAAAAACCAGGGGCGGAGGGCCGGGTGTCCAAACTGGAAGTGAGTTAGAATCCCGCAAAGGGGAAAATCATATCTGCTGAAGAGACATCAAAGGGATAGACGATTTCCAGACCGATCTTACCATCCTTTCCCTTCTGGTACTGGCCGATCAGACCGGACCCAAGGACATTCTGGCCCAACTCGTCACCCGAGGTGGAGAACTTGATCCCCTGCCATGGCACCACCAGCTCTTTACCCGGGATATAAAGGGCATTTGCGGCGGCCTGTATCTTGGCTGGCTTTGTGGAACCCGCCTTTTCAAGGACTGCCACCCAGGTCTGGAGCCCTGTAAAGGCCCTTGCAGAGGCGCCTCCAAGATCGTTGCCGGTCTTCTCTTTATAGAGTTTATTGACCTGCCCGGCTAGTTTCTTGAGATCCATCACTTTGGGAAGAAACACGGTCCTGGTCAGGATCCCGGAGATACTGTCTCCCAAGGTGCTACGGAATTCAGGCTTTTCGAAGCCTGCGTCCTGTCCCCAGATGATCTTGGGATGGGCCTTCTGGGCCTTCAATGTCTTGACCATCAGGATAGCATCAGAGGTGTAAGAGGCAAAAAGCATAACATCGGCCCGGGAGGCTTTCAGGGAACGAACCTCGCTTGACAGATCTGCAGATTTTGCTGCATAGAGGAGGGATTTTTTCAGCTTAAAGTCATATTCCTTTGCAAATTCCTTTATAAGCCCTGACACATGCGATCCCCACTCAGTCTTTTCACAGGCCGATGCCAGGTTAATAATATCCTTTTTTGGGACGGCCTTAACACCCTGCACCTTTCCCTTGGTCAGACCAACTAACAATTCAAAGAGATCCTTGGTAAACCATTTATCATGGGGTGTAGTCCGCCAGAACCATTTGAATCCGCGCTTGGTGAGTGCAGGAGATGTGGAAGATCCGTTAATCATGGGGATGCCATACTGCTCGCATACGGCACTGACAGTCTTGGTTACCGAGCTGAAATAACATCCCAGAATCCCGTCAACCTTATCATCCAATATGAGCTTTTTGGCCAGGTCCGCGCCCAATGTGGGGTTTCCCTCATGATCTTTAAATATAAGCTTGATCTTGGCGCCGCCTAAGTTCTTGATCCCCTTGTTCTGGGCCATGGTCATCGGTAAATCAGCCATGCCACTGTTTGCGATCTTCGCGGCCAATTCAACACCGGCCCTGAGTTCACGACCCGCTGCTGCCGCACCACCGGTCAGAGGGTATATCACACCGATTTTGATCTCCTTCACGGCTAAGGCGCCAGAGGGCACAATAAACCCGATAATCGCCAGTACGCTAAGGATAACCATTCCTGATCTCAACATTGATTTCATCTCTTTACCTCCTTTGTCCGGGCAAAAGCCCTTTCTAAACCTTCGATGAATATTAGAGCTTCCCTGTATCAATCATCAGAAAAGCGACAAATTATACCTTAATCCGTAATTATAGCAAAAAATATAGAGGAACCGGCTGATCATGTCAAGCTTGACAGTCTCTTAAAAAATCAAAACAGGGTAAGCTGCTCATCTCTCATGTCAGACACAAACATATACCCGGGGGCATGGGTAATCACAATGGGGAGTTTTGCTGACAGGACAGCCATCTGGCTTGTCACGCCGCAGGCCCAGAACAGAGGAACTTCTCCTCCTTTAATGGTAACCGGTTCTCCAAAATCAGGGGCTCCCAGGTCAGTTATCCCTATCTCTCCGGGCGAGCCAAAATGAACAGGGGCCCCGTGGGTAAGGTGGAACCGGGTCGTCACCTGGGTCGCACGTACGGCCAGTTCCGGCTTCATCGGCCTCATACTGACAACCAGGGGCGCGGAAAAGGGGCCTGAGGCAATGCACTCCCGGTTTGTTATGTACATGGAAACATTCTTCTCTTCTTCCAGATTTCTGACCGGGACCCCGGCAGCTATTAATGCGTTTTCAAAGGAGAAACTGCATCCAAGCAGGAAACTCACCATATCATCACGGAATAGATCCATCACATCTTCTACTTCGTCCTCTAACTTCCCGTCCATATAAACCCTGTAGAGGGGCAGGTCGGTCCGCAGGTCTGCACCCGGGGCTATCTTTGGTTCCCACTGGCCCGGCTCCAGCACATCCAGAACAGGGCACGGCTTAGGATTGCGCACACAGAAGAGCAAAAAATCAAAGGCCGCATCCCGGGGTAAAATAACGAGGTTAGCCTGAACATACCCCTGGGCTGCTCCTGTTGTAGGGGTTTTCCATTGTCCTTCTCGTATAAGCTCCCGCAGCCGGGATGCTGTTAGATCTTTGTTCATAATTACGCTACCATCTCCATAAACTCGTCGCTCTCAATGCCTAATCCGGAAAAACTGGAAAAGTGACTAAAGTGCCTAAAGTGAACTAAAATGACTAAAGTTGATGTTTGTTTTTCATTCAATGTCGGAGTCTTCGCTTACCTGGACGTTCGATGTTCGATGTTCGACGTTCATCTCTTATCTTATCGTAACCACCAAGGTAAATATGTTTGTTCTTGCTCTCAAACTATCCTCTGCCCTCCTGCCCGTCAAGACAAAACCAAAGAGACCTTTGTACAGGGAAATAACAGGCTCCCTGCACATAGCCCTATTCAGTTAAACAATCTCCACACATCTTCCGTCCATTTTTTTCCGTCAGTCTGGAAGCCATGGCCGGTTCCCCGCACTCTTCACAAACCACGGAGGGTTCAATCATAGCCTTTGGCGGCAGAGTAATATCCACAAATCGGATAGAAAACAGCTCTTGTATCGGCTTATCCAGGACCTGACGAGACCTCTGATGATGCATTTCCCAGAACGTTTTTCGCTCTTCCTCACCCGCTGTCTCTTCCCTGATTTTCTTGAACAGATCCTGCTGCTTCTCGCTTCGCTTATTTGCATCGGGCTTCTTGGCTACCCTGACGCCCTTCCCCGACTTCCTGCCAAGGAAGGTAAACACCTGCTTACCATGGTCTTTATAAATAAAATTGCCCTTACCGAAAGTGCATCCTGTCAAGACCTGAACGGCATCCACCCCGCAGGCGTCGTTTTCAACGATAGCAACGATTTCTTCATCCACGGCCCGGCTTTCGTCGAGACATTCAAGCCCTGCCTTGGCCGCCCTGTAGCCGATCGCCAGCCCAGGGCAAATATGGCCGTGAAAGTCTACACATCTCTTAAAATCTTCACTTGATAAAATCTCGTCTGCATTCATATCATTCCCCTTGATTTCTTCTGAGCGGGATCTTATGTTTTCCCGGTGAAAAATTTCCAGGATAGGCCGCTCCTTCTATCGGCACCCCGTTTATCTCACCCACCTGTGTAAACCCGGAGCCTTCATGTTTGAGTGCAATCATTTTGCTATCCACCCTCCTCCCAAAAGCCTGTCCCCATCATAACAGGCAAGGGCCTGGCCGGGTGTGAGCCCCCACTGAGGTTTCTCAAAAACAAACCTTATTTCATCCGGAGACAGAACCTCTAACAGCCCGGACGCGGCCTTGTGACGGTAGCGAATCTGGGCCTGCGCTTTAAAAACACCCTTTGGAGGGGTCTTTCCGATCCAGCTAAAATCACCCGCATCCACAGTGACGGAAAAAAGGTCCTCTTTCCTTCCCACCACTACCTGATTAACCTCAGGCCTGATCTCCTTTACATAATAGGGTCTTGGAGAGGCAATACCCAATCCATGTCTCTGACCGATTGTGTACCCGTGAATCCCTTGATGTTCTCCCAATACCTCACCCTCACTATTGACAATGGCCCCATTCTTCCTGACCATAACTCCATGCCTTTGCTCCATAAAACGACGATAGTCCATCCCGGAGATAAAACAGATCTCCTGGCTTTCAGGGCTGGAATGGCAGGGCAGGCCCATATCACGGGCCCGGATCCTGACTTCATCCTTGGTCATTTCTCCTAAAGGGAAAACAGCCCTTGAAAGATAGGTCTGGCCGAGTCGGTGCAGGAAGTAGGACTGGTCCTTCGTTGAATCCCTTCCCCTCAAGAGGCGCATCCCCTCCTCTTCTTTCCCAAGTCTTACATAATGACCTGTGGCCAGACAGTGGATCTCATTTTCCAAAACATAGCGATGCATTTGCTCAAATTTGATCAACGGGTTGCAACTGACACAGGGATTAGGGGTCAACCCTTTCAAATAAGCGGTGACAAATGGATTAATCACCAGATTCTCAAAGTCATCCCTGATATCAATTATCTCTAAAGGAATACCAAGATGCTCTGTAATTCTCGTGACCCCCGCAATTCTATCATTAACCACAGACGAGGGAGATGGAAGTAGGAAATGGACACCGTAAACCTCCCAGCCGGCTTCCTTCAACACTGCCGCGGCAAATGAACTGTCCACCCCGCCACTGAGGGCCACCGCTATATCTGAGGGTTGATCCATTATGACAAGATCCTCCAGGGATTTGGGTTCGAGAAGGTTTGAGGATGGGATCCTAAAGGTTGAGATATGTGCACTTTGTTAGCCACGGACACACACAGACTGACACAGACAAAAACCGAAGGGCCTAACCCTGCTTCGAAATAAAACCATTGATAAACTTATCTGCCTATTTTTTTATAAAGCCATTCGAAAAATTTCCGGCCTGTTACCGGCATGCATCCGCATTCTAAGGCTGCCCCGCCTGTCGAAGATGGCAGCCCCGACTCTGCCGCTCAATGCTTCAAACTCTATCTCTTATCGTCCGTGGCTAAATAAACACCCGTGGGGGTCCGTGGCTCAAGATAGGTCTTCTAATCTATCAATGACAATGGTTTCTATCTTGTCGAGGATACCGATAAGTGTAACGGATTCACATTCTTTTACAGCATCAGCCAAGTGGACATGATAAGGGAATGTCTTCAGTTCTTTATGATGCGGTGCAGTATCCCATCGTGATATTAAATTATTTTCCCCATCCATATAGTGAAATCGATAATGCCGTTTTTCTCCAATCAGAATTTCTTTAAAATGAAACACAGAACCATCCTTGAATTGAATACGCCCCCCGATAAAACCAACATCAGCGTCTTCATCATACTCCGTGACCGTGTTTTTTTGTTCTATTAGCCACGCTGACTCATTTATCCTCTCTTCAACACGCCTGAAATAACGGATGGTCATGAAATAATTCCTTCCACCAATTTTTCCTGGTCCCTTAATCTATTGTATGCTTCATAGACAAAGAGCCAATCAAACCATTCCGCATCATCACCGAGCGTCCCCCCGTTGAATGCCTTAATGAAATCGTTCGATTTCATCTCGTGCTTTTGTTCAAATAGTTTCAGACGTTTACGATAATTTTTCGATTTTGCTTTAAGCAGCCTCTCTTTCAGGGCTATAGAAGATTTTAATATGGGTAAAGCCTCTTCTCTTATATGAATCTGTTCCATAATATCCTCCCAATTGCGGATGTTTTCACCCCAAGAACGACGTACCGACTCTGCCGCTCAATGCTTCAAACTCTATCTCTTATCGTCCGTGCGGGTCTGTGTGTGTCTGTGGCTAATTAAACGTCTGTGTAGATCTGTGGCTTAAATTATGATAAGGATGATATCTAACATTTGGTATTTGAGCTTCAAAGAAAAACCTTATATCCGGTCTTCAAAGCCTTTGACAAACGCTTTGCCATTTCCTTCCCAATAGTGCGTTTACCATTCTCCATTTCAGAAATATGGCTTGGCTTCACCCCTATCATCTCCGCAAGCTGTTTCTGCGTCAGTTGTTCACGGGAACGAAGGCCACGCAGGGCATGACCTGCATGGAAATCGGGAAAAACCTCTTCAATGGAATATGACCCGTCATCGTCTTCTTCCATCTCCTGGAGATGCATTCCTGCCAAATTAAGGATCTTCTCAAGGGCGTCCTTTACTAATTCTGCCTTATCCGAAGGTACCTTGCGCAAATGAATTTCAGCATATTCGTCCGTAGTCTGCGTTTTCGTGAGTTCCAACATATCGCACCTCCACAAGCTTATTCTCCTTATCCATGACCTTCCAGATGGCAACATAAGTGGGCTTGCCCCTTTTCAGGTGACAATGATAGCAATCTTTCTTCCCTTTTATCTTGCCATAGTTTGGCCAGGCACTTCTCGCAGGACCAAGGCTCCGGATTTCCAGAACCAGGGCAAAAAGCCTCTCTTGAATTTCAACGGGAATATCTCTGGCCTACTTTTTGGCCCTTTTCTTAAATTCTACGCCCCAGAACATGACCATTAATTACCATTTATTGGTATATTGTCAAGCAGAAGTTATCAAAAAAAGGTATGAAACTGCCTTTCAGGTTGTCTATGTATCAAATGGCAACGCTACCGAAAACACCGTCCCTTCTCCCATTTTCGACTCCACCTCAATCGTCCCACCATACAATTGCACCAACCGTCTGACAACCCCAAAAGGGGTCACCCATTAAAGGGTACGTCAAGAGAAAAAACACCTCACCATTAAAAAA
>JACNJD010000035.1 GCA_014382715.1 Candidatus Desulfacyla euxinica
GAAACCACTAAGATCACAAGGACAAATTGATGCTGGTTCCTCGTTACTCGTTACTGGTTACTGGTTGCCGGGTTAAGATCCCGTTTGAGCGGGGATGCTCGATGTTGGATATTGGATGAATCCGCAATCCCCTGGGATTGCTGATTTATGATTGTTGATTGAAAAACCTAACTCGTAACTCGGAATTCCAGGGGTTAGTATCTTTCTGGTTTTTCATTCGATGTCGGAGTCTTCGCTTACCTGGACGTTCGATGTTCGATGTTCATCTTTTTACAGGAGTCTGCACACAAATTCCGCCACCTGCTCTGCCCCGTTGGGCGCCCTCCTCCTGATACGGGGCATCTCTAACAACCGGGACGTATTGGAAACCCAATCTCCTGTTCGAAAGCTTTCTTCCTCAATGGCAAGACCGTTCATATGCCTCTCTATATAGGCACCAAGGATCTCTGACTCTCTAAAATGTGCCCTTTTTATATAACCAAAAGGGACACCGCCGTGATAGACCTCAGCAAGGGTGCTGTAGCCCACCTTTCCCACAACCGCATCCGCAGCATTGATCAGGTCCGGGTGAAAGAACTTTGAATGATGCGGCAGCGTGATCAGGTGATCATAAATCCTGAAGACGTTACTGCCGCCGGGAACCACGAGATAGAGATCCTCTGGCAGTTCCAGTCTTGTCAGAGACTTGTAATTTTCCGGCACGCCCCCCATGGTAATCAGCACCATTTTGGCCCTCTCCGGTATTCCCAGCCCTTGTCGGACCTCATCCCTGGCGCCCCTTGCCCTTCGGCTGACAGGCAAGGCATTGAGATCAACCGGTTTCGGGGAACACACCGGTTGGGTCTGGATATGATAATCAGCTTCGCTGAATAACCTTCCAAGATAACCCACATGGTGTTTCAACCTGACGTGGTGTTCTATATATTCCTGATAAACCCAGTCCCAGGTGAAGTTCTCCACCAACACCGAGGGCAGCCCTGCTTCCCTGGCCACCGCGATTCCCATGGGCGCAATGTCACAGATAACAAGCTCACAATTCAGTCTGTCAATTTTCATGGCCAGTCCCGATATCTCGGAGCCCTCAAAGGGGATGAATCGGTTCAGACGCTCAACTGTCCTGGCAAGATCGGCATAGAGCGGCGTCTCCTGCACAAGACCCACATCTGTCATTAGGGGGTGATAGGAATGAGGACTCTTGAGAGAGTCAAAAAACCAGGAAGGTATGGTTGTAAAGATCTCAAAATGGACCAAAGGATCCATGCCGTAAACGGAGCTCATCACCGCCGATGCTCTCGCAGCGTGACCAAATCCGTGCGGGGATATGAAGTAGGCGATCCGTTTAGGTTTTTTGTTAGTAGTCATTGGATACTCGATGCTGGATACTCGATGCTGGTCAAAGATCCCGACTTTGCGGGGATAAATCCGCAGACCGTTTCAATTGACTATTGACAAGCTCGTAAAAACCCACTGACTCGTTTTCGTCATTCCCGCGAACGCGGGAATCCAGGGAAATCATCCCGCGGCGGGACTGGACTCCCGCGTTCGCGGGAGTGACGGCCTTGGAGACTTTTTACGAGACCATCACTATTGAATATTGAAAAGCTGCAATCCACAATCAGCTTCAATCTAAAATCTCTTAACCCGCAACCAGTATCAAGTTTCAAGTTTCAACTCTTCAATCCCGTTGACTCCAAAAGAAGCTTAGGCTACATTCCAAAACAAAACCATCCGGGGGGTTCCCATGCAGACAGACTTTCTTTTTATCGACAAGTTGATACTGATCCTCTATTTCATAGGGGTTATACTATTCGGCGCCTATTTCCGCAAGAGAAGCAGCACCTCTTCAGGTTTTATGATTGCAGATGGAAGGCTCCCGAGCTGGGCAGTGGGGCTATCCATACTCGGCACCTTTGTCAGCAGCATAACTTTCCTGGCATACCCGGGCCAGGCGTATAACTTCAACTGGGATGTCTTCGTGTTTTCCCTTACACTCCCGGTTGCTGCAATCGTCGCCACCATCTATTTTATCCCGCTTTACAGAACAAGGGTAAAGGTATCGGCCTATGAATACTTAGAACAGCGCTTCGGTCCATGGGCCCGAATCTACGGCAGTATAAGCTTCATGTTAGGCTCTTTAGCCCGTATCGGGATGATCTTGTTCCTGGTGTCACTTGTGCTGCACAACCTGACGGGGTGGTCCTACGCTACAATCATCATTATTACAGGCGCCGGGGTCACACTCTATACGGTACTCGGTGGTATCGAGGCAGTGATCTGGACCGATGTAATCCAGGTGATAATCCTTTTCGCAGGGGCAATTATTACCACAATCATCCTACTCTCCGGCATGCCCGAAGGCCCTGGCCAGCTATTCTCCATCGCCGGGCAGCACAGCAAATTGTCTCTCGGAAGCTGGAAGTTCGACCTGATCAGACCCACAGCCTGGGTAGTGGTATTATACGGCATAATTGAGAATTTCAGGAATTTTGGAGTGGACCAGAACTATGTGCAAAGATATCAGACAACACGTTCCATAAGAGAGGCCTCACGTGCCGTTTGGACTGCAACCATCGCCTACATACCGATTTCCGCGCTTTTTCTTTTTATCGGCACAGCCCTGTTTGCTTTTTATTCCGTTCATCCCGAATTGCTTCCATCCTCACTCGATGGGCCACTCATGGGGGACAAGATATATCCCTACTTTATCGTGACCCAATTTCCTGTGGGTCTTCGGGGGCTCATCATTGCCGCCATTCTTGCCGCCGCCATGAGCAGTATAGACTCATCCCTCAACTGCGTATCCACCCTTTCATTACTTGACTTCTACAAGAAATACTTTAACAGAGACGCAAATGACAGGGTATGCATTAAAATGCTCAGGATATTCACTATCTTCTGGGGCGTTTTGGGGACCATCACCGGTCTGGCAATGACTCAGGTCCAGACCGCCTTAGAGACCGGCTGGCAGTTGGCAGGGATAGCCGGAGGGGGGCTTGTTGGCCTGTTCCTTTTAGGGATATCATTTCATTGGGTAAGACGCTGGCAGGCCGTTGTTGCAGTAATAGCCAGCGTAACAAGCATCGTATGGTCCACTTTTGCCCGCAACCTCCCGGATCAGTGGGACTGGCTGGAATGTACCTGGCATTCCCGGATGATCGGCGTTATCGGAACCATCACCCTCCTCGTGGTCGGTTTCGGCCTCAGCGTTCTGACGTTATCAAAAAAGAACGAGCCTTAACCCGGAAAAACCGGAAAAGTGCTTAAAGTTGAGTTTATTGTTTTCCGTCTTTCTAAACGGAAAACAATAAGTGGGAGTTGGTCTTAACTTCGGCATTTGGCTAATTAATTCGACAGTATGTTAGGGTGTTCATAATCATACTCTTTTGCAATCTGCTTGAGGGATGTTTGATTATGATTACAATTAAGATTATGAGTAGGAAAATGAACTGATGATCTCACATCTTGAGGATTGCAAAGTATGACAGGCCTTTTTGAAGAGTACTCTCAAATAATACCCCAATTTTCCCTCTTTCAGGAGAGTCTCCAAAACCCTATCCCCACCCATCTCAGGATAAACCGCCTGCTGACTGAACCTACGTCGTTAACTACCTTACTGAAAGAAAAAGGGGTTCAACTGATACCGTCCATCAAAAGATATGACACCCTCTTCTTCGCTCCCGGATTGACATCTCCAGGTAACCTGTTAGAGTACTTCCTGGGCTACATCCATCCCCAGGCCCTGACCTCTGCCATCGCCTCCATTGCCCTTGC
>JACNJD010000382.1 GCA_014382715.1 Candidatus Desulfacyla euxinica
TGCCTCAATCGGTTTTGATCACCACCTTTACTCCTATGACATAGAAGGCAGTATCGCCCATTGCCGGATGTTGGCCAATCAGGGGATAATCACAGACGAAGAGGCAACCGATCTTGTGGAGGCCCTCGGTAAGATCAAACGAGAGCTGGACCATGGAGAGTTTTCCTTTGATGATGATTACGAAGATATACATAGCCTTGTGGAAAAGTCTTTGGTGGACAAGGTCGGGGCCTTAGGAGAAAAACTCCACACGGGGAGGAGCAGGAATGATCAGATCGCCCTGGATGTTCGGCTCTATGTCAGGGACGCCATTCAAGGTGTAATTGACCTGATCAAGGAAAGCCGGAGGGCCTTGATCCGGATCGCGGAAGAGAACCTCAATATTGTTATGCCCGGATATACCCATTTGCAGAGGGCCCAGCCTGTGCTTTTATCCCATCATCTGATGGCCTATAATGAGATGTTTAAGAGGGATGGTGAACGGTTCCAGGAGGGTTTCAGGCGGGTAAACATAATGCCTTTAGGAAGCGCCGCCCTGGCAGGTCCCACATTTGATTTAGACAGGGAAATGGTTGCGGAGGAATTAGGCTTTGACCGCATTTCCCAAAACAGCATGGATGCTGTCAGTGACAGGGATTTCGTGTTGGAATTTCTTTTTAATGCCTCGGTGCTTATGATGCACATGAGTCGGCTGAGTGAAGAACTCGTCATCTGGTCGAGTCAGGAGTTCGGGTTTATAGCAATCTCCGATGCCTTTTGTACTGGAAGCAGTATAATGCCCCAGAAAAAAAATCCTGACCTGCCGGAGTTGATAAGGGGGAAAACAGGCAGGGTCTATGGCCATCTGATCTCTCTCCTGACAACAATGAAAGGCCTGCCCTTAACCTATAATAAGGACATTCAAGAGGATAAAGAGGCACTGTTTGATTCTTCTGACACTGTCCAGATCTGCCTTGAGGTTATGGCTCGACTCCTCGGAAAAATTACCTTCAAGGGGGAGAGGCTTAAGGAGGCTACAGAGAAAGGTTTTTTGGTGGCAACGGATCTGGCAGATTATCTTGTGGGCAGAGGTATCACTTTTCGTGAGGCACATGAGATCGTGGGTAAGATGGTCCTTTTTGCAATAGATCAGAAGAAAGAACTTCATGAACTTGCTCTCGATGAGATGAAAGATTTCAACCGGCAGATCGATCAGGATGTTTACGAATGGCTTGATCCCATGTTGGCCCCCGCAAGGAGGAATATCCCCGGGGGAACCGGGCCGGATATGGTTAAAAAGGCAATTGAAGAGGCGAAGAGAGAGCTTAGGATTGATGATTGATGATTTATGATTGTCGATTGGGGAGGCTCTGGTTGTTGTTGATATGGGCAGAAAACCATTATATGTAGCAAGAAAAGGGCGGGCAGGGTTGAATCGGTTACCTGTGTTTTTGTTGGCTTCTTTTTTGGCCGCGCTCATTGCGCTTTTGCCTGCGTGTGGGAAAAAGGGGCCGCCATTTTTAACCGAAAGCAAGCTTTCCCTAAGAGTGGATCAGTTGAAGGCGGAATGGGAAAACGGCCGCGTCCTTTTGAAAGGATATGTTCGAGGTGAGGATAAAATTATATCCAGTGTGACAGGGTGCAGGGTTTATCATGCGTGGTACACAATGGATAATTCGCCCTGCGAAGGATGCCCCATTGAGATGACAGGTTTTGAAGAGATAAAGGAAAAGGTTGTTTCAGGCGATCGATTTAGCTGTGAAATTCCCGGTGTGGAAAAAAAGGGCATACATTTTTTCGAGGTCCGGCTTATGGGAAAGAATGGGGCTTTAGGACCGCCCTCAGACAAAACTAAACTCATGATCGATGACTGTTGATTGTCGATTGCCGATTGGCCAGGGACAGGTGGTCAGGACTCAATCATCAATCAACAATCAACCCCGCTAAAGACGGGGTCTTCGACAATCGACAATCCAAAGATGCATCATTTTCATTACATAAAAAACGAATTATTTTGTGAAGAGGTTCCTGTAGCAACTATTGCACAGGAACTTGGCACACCTCTCTATCTATACTCTCACGCCACCCTTAAGCAGCATTTCAAAGTATTTGACGGGGCCTTTTCCGGCATGAAACACCTGACCTGCTTTTCAATGAAATCAAATTCCAACATGGCCATCCTGAGGCTTTTTGCCATGTTGGGAGGCGGTGTGGACATCGTCTCTGGAGGAGAGCTCTACAGGGCGCTGAAGGCTGGGGTGGAACCGACCAGGATTGTCTATTCAGGGGTGGGCAAAGAGGTCGCGGCTCTTGAATATGCCCTTAAGACCGGAATCCTCATGTTTAATGTGGAGTCTGCACAGGAAATACTCAAGCTGAATGAAGTGGCTGAAAGGATCGGTAAGAAGGCGAGGCTGGCTATCCGGGTCAACCCTGATGTGGATCCAAAGACCCACCCTTATATTTCTACCGGTCTTAAAGAAAATAAATTCGGCATCGATATAAATGACGCCCTCGAGCAGTATTCAGTAGCCGCATCCCTGAACGGCCTGGATGTGGTCGGGGTTTCCTGCCACATCGGATCCCAGCTCACTGAGGTAGGACCGTTCGTGGATGCCCTCAGGAAGCTTAAAAAATTGATCGAAGATCTAAGGGATATAGGTATCCGGATAGATTATCTGAATTTGGGAGGGGGCCTGGGGATTACCTATGAAATGGAGGCGCCTCCTGATCCTGAGGAATATGCCCGCGCGATTCAAACCGAGCTCGGAGCATCTGACCTGACCCTGATTTTTGAACCGGGCCGTGTGATCGTTGGAAATGCGGGGATCCTTATAACCAAAGTCCTCTATACCAAGCCAACCAAAGAGAAGATGTTCTTTGTAGTGGATGCGGCCATGAATGATCTTATGAGGCCGAGTCTCTACAATTCATACCATGGCATTCAGCCCGTAAAGAACCGAGGCAGAGAGAAAGTAAAGGCCGATATAGTTGGCCCTATTTGTGAATCCGGGGATTTTCTGGCCAAGGGGAGGGATATGGAGATGCTTGAGCCTGACGATTTGGTGGCGGTCATGAGCGCCGGGGCCTATGGCTTCAGTATGTCCTCCACATATAATTCGAGACCTAAGATTTGCGAAGTGATGGTCAAGGGAGATCGCTATTTTACAATAAGAGATAGGGAGAATTTTGAGGACCTCATCAGAGGTGAATCGATTCCCGATTTCTTGATGGAAGACCAGAATAAAGTGCAAGAGGGCTGAGGGTTGAAGATGAAACCTGTCGAGTTTTGGAAGATGAGTGGTAGCGGCAATGATTTTATCCTTATTGACAACAGGGATGAAGGCATAAAAGAAGAAGAGATGGGCCGGCTGGTTGAAAGGGCCTGCAGACGGAGGGAATCTGTGGGGGCTGATGGTCTGATCTTTGTCATTAAATCAACCAAATATGACTTTGGATGGCGTTATTTTAACGCCGATGGCGGGGAGGCGGAAATGTGCGGTAACGGGGGTCGTTGTGTGTCCCGTTTCGCCTTCTTAAAGAAGATCGCAGGTCCCAAGATGACCTTTGAAACCCTGGCCGGACCGGTGTCGGCTGAAGTCAATGGACGTGTGGTAAAGGTTCTTATGCCCAAGCCGGGCATTGCCTCCATGGATATAGACCTGGAGTTTCAGCAGGGGTGGAGGAGCTGTGATTTCATCAATACAGGGGTGCCCCACGTTGTGGTTGATGTTGAAGACTTAGAGAACCATCCGGTAAGGGAACAGGGCCGGGGTGTTCGCTACCATAACCGGTTTTCTCCGGAAGGGACCAATGCCAACTTTATGACGAAAATCGGGCCCGACAGGTTAGCTGTCAGGACCTATGAAAGAGGGGTCGAGGACGAGACTTTGGCCTGTGGAACAGGGGCAATCGCCTCTGCCTTAGTGGCTTCGATGAGGGGGATGGTGGCATCTCCGTCAAGGGTAAAGACCAGGGGAGGTGAGGAATTGACCATATATTTCAGTCGTGAAGGATCAGGACATGACGGCTTCGACCAGGTCTGGCTCGAGGGAAATACCTCTATTATCTACGAGGGGCGGCTGAACCAGGAGGCCCTTTAGAATTGAATATTGACCAATGGTAAATGATAAATGATAAACAACCAATGACTAATGACAAGTGACCAACGTGAAGGGAGGTTATCATGTTTTCAGGATCTATTGTCGCAATTATAACCCCGTTTAAAGATGGGAAAGTGGATGAAGAAGCATATCGTCAATTGATAGAGTTTCAGATCGAAAACGGCACAAGTGCAATTGTACCCTGTGGCACGACCGGAGAGTCTGCAACTCTAAATGTGGAAGAACATGCCAGGGTTATCGATATTGCCGTGGAGGCCGTCAATAAGAGGGTCCCTGTTATTGCGGGGACAGGCGGAAACAGCACAAATGAGGCTATCGAGCTTACGGGACACGCCAAAAAGGTGGGGGCTGACGCCACCCTGCAGGTAACCCCATATTACAACAAACCGACGCAGGAGGGGCTTTATCAGCATTTCAAGGCTATTGCTAAAGGTGTGCCCCTGCCTCAGGTTCTCTATAATGTGCCGACCCGGACCAGCGTTAACATGCTTCCGGAAACAGTGGCGCGTTTAGCAGAACTCGCGGAGGTGGTAGCGATAAAAGAGGCATCTGGCAGTCTTGGTCAGATGGCTGATGTTGTTAGATTGGCCGGAGACAAAATTACCCTTTTGTCGGGTGATGACAATCTGACGCTTCCGGTCCTTTCTATTGGAGGGGCAGGCGTCGTTTCCGTGGCAGCCAATATCGTTCCCCGGGATACGGCAGATCTGGTCAAGGCGTGGGAAGATGGGAGGATTGATGAGGCAAAAGGGCTTTTTTACAAACTCCTTCCCCTGTGCCAGGCCATGTTTTTTGAGACAAATCCGATTCCGGTAAAGACGTCCCTCGGGCTGATGGGGAAGATCCAGGACGAAATGAGGCTGCCTCTTTATCCTATGGCGCCGGCCAATCTTGAGAAACTGAAAAAGGCGCTTTCGGACTACGGGCTGATATAATACAATTATCATCTATGGACAGACTCCCTCCCTTAGAATTAATGAGGGAGGGTGATCTGTTAATTTCCCATCTCGGACTCTGCCTTTTCCTTTTCTCAAACCTCCCTCCGACCTGTCACTCCTTCATCAAGATCCCATTGACCTCAAAGAGAGCCTTTTGTAGCTCTGGTGGATGTATGTGCCAAGAGCCACCAATTCTCCCTTCAACAAATCTGCGAATTGAACGGGGCAAATTTTAGTCACCCCAGTTAAATAAGGCTCTTTGCATTTAACGGGGTAAACTTTAGACACTTCAAGACCTGATTAAATGTACCCCAATGATAGAGCATGGAAACATGACAGATCGGTACGGTTCTTTCCTCATCCCAGCCCGGTGGCGCTTTCAGGGATTCGGCAGGCAGTACCATATTGTCCACCGGCGAATAGATGGCAGTGCAGTCCACCCCGGAAGGAATTTTTATCTCTTCTAACTCTCTGATCAGAGTACTGCCAAAGGTCAGGCTTTTGGCCAGTCTCCCTATCCCGAAGACGGTCACCCTGCTCCCTTTATGCGGGGACCCCAATGTGACGACCGCCCTGACCGCCAGCTCCGGATCCCCACCTTTTTTCCCGGCGTAGGCTCTTGCAAGCAGCCCTCCCAGGCTGTGCCCTACCATCAACACGGCCTCTCCGGGAAAGGAACGGGCTGTTTCCTTCATCCATTTATCCAATTGATCGCTGATCTCCCAGAAGGTGAACTTCAGACTATTATAGTTGAACAGGTATACTCTTTGATACCCGGCTCGTCTCAGCCACCATTTATAAAAAATCCATGCACTTGCATTGTGGTAAAGACCGTGGATTAAAATGACCGGGGGAGAGGTGGGACTATCACCTGGGACCGGTTGCCAGAACCTCTTGACAAAGGCCAGAGGACAGGAACTGATAATAATGATGTGGCTCAGGATGCTCGACATGAGCCCTTTTAAAATCCAGATGGTTGTTTTCCCACCAGATTCCTCAGCCAGTTCATCCCTGTAAGGGCTGTTTCCCGTATCGTACCAGAAAATTATATATGTCATCAACGGGAAAAAGAAAAAAACAGCGATCAGGATAGCAATAAGAATGCTCACCATGAAGAAATCTCCCCAAGTAGTTGAGTCCCGCCGATAGGCGGGATTGAGTAGGAAAAGAGGAAAAGAGGAAATTGAACATTTTTCAAAGGTATCATGGCATTTGCTACATACAAATCAAAGATTCGTGTTAAAAAAAGCATAAAAAAAGTTGACAAAATGACGCAGTGCGTTATATTAAAGCCAACGAAACGCCGAAACAAAGAAATTTAACAATCTATTTTTTGATCTTAAGGAGGTATTTAACAATGGCAACAAGACGAAAGAGTACAAAAAAACCGGCAAAAAAGACAGCAAAAAAGAGAAAGGCTCAGTTGCATTCTTTAAAAGCAATCAGAAAAAACACTGACACCTGGATTGAAACGGGTAAGGGCTATAACGAAAAATATGTCCTTAAGCCCTTTGAAACCGGCAAGGATTTTGTTGAGGAAATGCAAAAAGATCCCCGCAAGACAATTGAAGGGCTCATTGATGATGGCAAGGACTTCGTCAAGGATGTGACTAAAGACCCCGGCAAAGTCTTTAACGGTTTTATTGAAGACGGTAAGGGTTTTGTCGAAGAACTGAGAGACGATTTCCGCAGTGGAATAGACGATTTTATTGATGGCGGTAAAGGTTTTTACAAGGGTTTGCAAAAGGATACCAGGCGGGCCTTTGAAGGTATCATCGATAACGCCAAGAAATTAACAGACAAGATCCCCATGGTAAATACTATCGAAGAGGGTATAACCAAAGGCCTCAAATCTGTTCCGGATCGATTAAATCTGCCAAACAAAAAGGATGTGGAAAGTTTAGCGAAAACGGTCAAGACCCTCAACCGTAAAATCAATGCCCTGAGCAAGGCGCAGACAGCCTGAAAGTATTGACACACCGCTTCCGCGCAAAGCGGTGGCGGTGTGTTTAGAGAGGGTACAAATTTCCCTTTAATGCCCGGTATCATTAACAGGAGAAAATAATGCATAAAATAAAGCGATATGCCAACCGCAAACTTTATGATGTGACAGATAAGAAATACATTACCCTGGACCAGATCTCAAAACTGATCAAGTCAGGTGAAGAGATCACGGTAGTGGATAATAAAACCGGTAAAGATCTGACCGCTGCCACCGTATCCCAGATTTTGGCACGGGATAAGAAGGGGAAAACCGATGATGTGGCCTCTGGAGTCGTGGTCCAGTTGCTTCGAAAGGGCCCGGGGACCCTGGTTGACTATGGCAAGAAGTATGTTTCCCTGTGGGATCGTGCTTTGACTATGGCCGATGAGGAGATAGATAAACTGGTCGACCGATTGGTCAGGGAAAAGGAGCTAACCAGGTCCGAGGGGAGTAAATTCAAGAAAGAGATCTCGGGCCGTGCCGATGATCTGAGAAATTGGATTGGAGAAAAAATTGATCAGCGGATCGATGAAGTTCTGAACATCATGAATCTCGCTACCAGGGAACAGACAGTTGATCTTACGGCCAGGATCGACGCATTGACCAGGAAGGTCAATAAATTGGAGAAGTCATTGTCAAAGAAGGCGGTAAAAGTGCCTAAAGTGAGCTAAAGTTTCTAAAGTTATCGATCAAGGTTATTATTGTGCCTATTGGCAGACAGACGGTGGAATTCCTTGAGTACATATTACCCGACTCCCTTGCTCTGATTTGTCGTGCAAGCCTTGAGAAAACCATCCTTGATAAAATGTCACGAAGTTCCTTAACTTTAGGCACTTCAAAGGGTATAAAGCATCACCAGACACCGGGTAGGTTCATTAGACAGGCTTTTGAGCTTATGGGGTATATCTGAGTTGAAATGTATACTCTCTCCCTTTTTAAGCACGCGGGGCCTGCCCCCGAGTGTAAACTCAAGATCTCCATTCATCACAAAAATAAATTCTTCACCCTCATGTTTATATTCCACCGGCTTGTGGGCATGATGGGATTCGATTGTCACCATGAAGGCTCTCAAATGGCTGTTCTCGGCCTCTGGTGTAAGGGTCTGGTAAGAGTAGCTGCGGGTCCGTTTAATAAAGGCCTTGGCACGCTGGTCTCGAATTGCGGCCTGTTCTTCCTTATGGAGGAAAGTCCCCGGATCAATACTCAGGGCTCCTGCAAGACGCACTAAAAAACTCACCGGTGGTGAGATGTCGTTTGATTCCACACGGGCGATAAATTCCGGAGTCTGGCCGGTCGCCTCTGCTAAAGATTCCCGTGACCAGCCCTGTCCTTTTCTCAGTTTTTCAATCTTGGCCCCGAACCCGTCCTCCCCGGTCTGAACAACTTTATCATCTGTCAATACATCCGCTAATTTACGCATCACCGTCTGCTTGGCCCGGGCTGTTAGCAGGGGCATAAAGGTCTTTGCATCTGCAACTATGCCCAAATCTGCAACCTCAAAGATAGATGCATTCGGGTCGCGATTAATAGCGACTATGGTTTTTGACTTCATAATCCCTGCCGTATACTGCATAGCCCCGGAAGTACCAATGGAAAAAAGGAGATCAGGCTTCACCGTCTTTCCGGTTTGACCGATCATTCGTTCCTCTTCTACCCAGTGCTGTAACACCGGAGGCCGCGTTGCCCCCACTTCACCTCCAAGGGCCCCGGCTAATTCCCGCACCATCCCGAATCCATCACTGCTTCCAAGTCCGGCCCCGCCCACCACAACAACCGTCGCATCTTCTAACATACGTCGTTCAGCAGGTTCCGGAGAACGGTCCAGGAGCTTAAGCCCTCTGATTTCATCCACGTGCTTACTCTGAATCCGTTCAATATCGCCCGGTTGACCCGGCACCTCAACAGGAGAGAAAACATTCGGCTGAACCGTAGCAAATCCGGTGCCATGGTAATCAGAAAACCCGATTTCAGCCACTATCTCTCCACCCCAGGCAGGACATACCCCTTTAATTCCATTTTCCTCGATCCGCAGATCCACACAATCTGCAATCAACCCGGCATTAGAGATCCTGGCCGTCATAGCAGCCATTTCCCGTCCAAAATCCGTCAGGGCAAAAAGGACAAGCATGGGCAGCCGTTCCCTGACCAGATCTGCCAGGGATCTAGCATAAATCTCAGACCCCGGCATAATAACGTCCCTGTTCTCAATAACGTAAACCTGGTCTGCGCCATGAGCGACGTATTCTTTCTCTGCAATCCTGACCGGTATGTGTGAAGATTGTGTGGAAATCTCTTCCTGCTCATCGTCAGATGGTCCGAAAATTACAACTGCCGTCTTTCCCCCGACTGTGCGGGACAGCTCCCGCGCTTTGGCCAGGACATTGAGGCTGAACCCGGAAAGTTTTTCATTTCTCAGATCACCAAACACCCAGATATCTTTTGTGGTCGCATCATCCATCATTAATTCTCGGAATCCTTCATTTTCTAATCATACGATCGAGCATCCAGTTTCAACCCGCAACTCGCAACGCGCAACCAGTATCAAGTATCCAGTATCCAGTATCCATCCCTTACCCTATCATTCCTGACTCAGCTAACCGTTTGATGAGTTCGTCTGCCTGCTCCAGGGTATCGCCCTTTATGAACTCGCATCTCTTGTGTCTCTTTGACTTTGAGATGGATAATACCTTAGTGGGGGACCCCGCGTCACCAACCTGGTCCGGAGATAATTCCAGATCGCCCAGATTCCAGATTTTCGTATCCTGTTTTTCAAAGGCCGGCCCAATATCAGCGAGATCAATGTCCCTTGGCTGTACTGAGGCCGGATGGATGGTGAGTGCGGCAGGGAATGAAAGTTCGAACTTCTCAATAAAACCGTCTACAGTCCGTTCAACATAAAGACCGGAGTCTATGTACTCGATGGAGTGAACCTGGGTCACCAAGGGGATACCGAGGAGCAGCGCAGCCTGGGGGCCGACCTGACCTGTATCGCTGTCAGAGGTTCGAGTGCCGAACAGGACCAGATCAAAAGGTCTCAGCTTATCTATGGCGGCAGCGAGTGCAGTGGAGGTTGCAAGGGTATCAGATCCTGCAAGGGCCGGATCGCATGCCAGAACACCCCGGTCAAGCCCCATGGCCCTTGCCTCGGAAAGAACCGAGATACTCGATTCAGGCCCCATGGAAAGTGCGGTCGTTATTCCGCCTCGGGCTTCTTTGATACGAAGAGCTGTCTCCAAAACCGGTCTGTCAAAGGGGTTCAATTCAGTCGAATCATGGGAACGGACCATACCGGCCTCGGGCGCCTTTACGATTACCGACTTTATACAGACTATTATATGCATGTTGAAAAGTGCCTAAAATGCCTAAAGTTTGAAGTGCCTAAAGTGCCTACTACCCAATACCCAGGCCCTAATACCCAGTCCCTGATACCCAATCCAAATTCCCAAATCATTTCATCAGCCCCCTGGCAATCACCATCCGGTGTATCTCTGATGTCCCTTCATAAATCCTTGTCACACGGGCATCGCGGTAATATCGCTCCACAGGATACAGTTTTGAATATCCATAGCCCCCATGGATTTGAACCGCCATATCAGTTATTTTAGAGGAGGCTTCAGACGCAAAAAGTTTTGCCATGGCCGATTCCTGCGAAAAGGGTTTTCCCTTATCGCGGAGAGCGGCAGCACGATAGGTCATAAGCTTCGAAGCATCTACAAGCGTGGCCATTTCCGCGATCATAGACTGAATCGCCTGATGCTTTTCAATGGGAACCCCGAACTGGCGGCGCTGCCTGGCATACCCAAGCGCCTCCTCAAGTGCCCCCTGACCAATTCCGGCAGACTGGGCCGCGATTCCGATTCTTCCCGTATCGAGCGCTGTAAGACCGATTCTCAGTCCCTGGCCCTCTTGACCCAGCAAGTTTTTCAAAGGTACCCGGCAGTCGTACAGACGGATAGAGCTTACCGGGTTTGCCCGCATTCCGCATAGGTCTTCAAGATCCCCAACCACAAATCCGGTCGTGCCCCGTTCAGCAACCACAACACTCATCTCTTTCCGATCAGCACCGGGATTGGTCTGAACAAAAATCAGGCAGGTATCGGCAACACCGCCATTGGTCACAAAAACCTTGTTGGCATTCACCACATAACTGTTCCCGTCCTTAATGGCGGTTGACTCAATCCCGGTTGCGTCTGATCCGGCATTGGGCTCTGTCAGACAAAACGCCCCAATTTTTTCGCCGCGGGCAAGCGGAGGAACCCATTCTGCTTTCTGCTCTTCCGATCCAAAGGCCAGTATGGGATAAACAGCCACAGAGTTGTGAACCGTCACGCAGAGTCCGAGGCTTGCACAGACCCTTGAGATCTCCTCAATGATAATGGCATAACTCAAGGAATCCAGGTCGGCCCCACCGAGTTCCTTTGGAACCTGAATTCCAAAATATCCCAGCCTGCCCATCTTCTCCACAACTTCCCATGGAAAGCGAGCTTCATGGTCAATCTCTTTAGCAATTGGCCGAAGTTCACGTTCACTAAATCTGCGAACCGAACGGCGTACGACCCGATGTTTTTCTGATAAAATAGAGTCCATAGATCAATTCAAATTATGATTAAACCTTAGAATAGACACCTTTGCTCACACTCCTCACTTTACCTTGGCGCTTGAGTCTATAAAGGATGTTGTGCAGTTTTTTCTTTTCAAAGCCGGTTTTCTCAACCAATATAGCGATATCTACAGGGCCCTTTGCTCTGTCAAAGATCTCGGATACAATATCGGATGCAGCGGTTCCCTTTTTCCCTCGAGGAGTGGGCTTCTTCACACTATCTCCGGCTTTCTTGGCTTTTGGGGTTTCAGCCTTAACCTCACGATCAGGCATATCTTTAGTATCCGGTTTAGACTTTTGCCCGTTCCGGGCATCACTAAGGCCATCCAACTTGTCGGCTATTGCATTAACCCCCTGAGCCAGGGTCCTCAGACCTTCACCAACAGTCTTGAAAAAGGTTTCCAGTTCTTTCATTGTCTATTCTCTCCTATTAATATGATCATGATTGACAAACTCCTAAAACGTCTATTCTCCTATATTCAAGACCTGCTCTTTATAGATCTTCCTCCACATGAATAAATGCCTGCCCATGTTACCACATACACTAAATGATTGCAAACTCCTGCGGTGGGCCGCTGTTAACAGGTCGGAGTTCGTCAAACATTGAAGGAGTAAATCAATAAAGAGGGATCAACCCTTGACATCAGGCCTGGTTAAGTGGTTGAGTAGTTGAGTGGTTAAAAGGAGGTAACCTTTACCTCATGTTTCCCCTCGAATCTTTTCACCAGGAATACGAAACTGACACCTCTGACCTCACGATCAAGGACCGGCATTTTCGTTTTTTTACCCCAAAATCTCTAGATAAATTTATTGACCCCGGGGACATCTTCCACGATTTTCCCCTTTGGTCTAAAATATGGGAAGCCTCCATTATACTGTCTGACTATCTGTCCGGGATGCCGGTTGACTCTGAAAAACGCTTTCTTGAGATCGGATGCGGTATGGGTGTGGTAGGCGTTGTTGCCTCTCGCTTTGGACATCGTGTTACCATGACCGAATATAATCCCGATGCCCTTAGCTTTGCCAAGGCTAATGCCAGTGCTAATCTCTCCGCAGGCGACGCCGGTCTTGAAATTACTGAATTAGACTGGGAGAACCCCCGGTTAGAGGGGTTATTTGACTACATTATAGGTTCGGAGGTGATATATAAGGAGAAGGATTATCAACCGATCCTTAAACTTTTTGAGACCTTTCTGAAGCCTTCGGGAGAGATTATTTTGGCCGAGGGGGTTAGAAAGGCAAGCATGGAGTTCTTCAGGCAGATGTCAGGGCTTTTTGACATCACTGCCAAAAAGAAAATCCTCCGCTCCAGAGAAGAAGAATTCCGGATAATATTGGCGAAGATGAGGTTCAAAACCCCGCGGATATCATACCCCAGGCCCCAATAATCTATGCGCTTCAAACGGACCGGACTTCACAGCAATTTATTCTTCCCACTCTCCTTCAGCCGGTCAACGATTTTTCGAATATCCTGCGATCTATTCAGATCAGCCACTAACAGGGCATCGGGCGTATCAACTATCAGGGTGTCTTTAAGCCCCAGGCAGGCCACTAAACGTCCGGCGCTACCTGATACGAAACTCTTTTCACACTCTATAAGGATGGTTTCGCCGTCCACCAGATTCTGTTCCTTATCCCGTTCAGATGTCCTCAGTTCATACAGGGACTCCCATGAACCCACGTCGCTCCACCCACACTCAGTGGGAATCACATAGACCTTTTCTCTGGTATTTTCCATGATACCGTAGTCAAAAGAAATACCTGTCAGGGCGCCATAAACATCTTTAAACTCCTCCTCAAATTCCCCGTTCTCCAATGACCTTGCCAATCTCTGCAAGCCTTCGTAAAGCTCAGGAAGCTGTTCCTTTGTTTCCTTTAAAATGGTTTCAGGCTTGGCAACAAAGATACCCCCGTTCCAGTAATATTCACCGCTTGTCAAATAACCGCGGGCCTTTTCCAGGTCGGGTTTTTCAACAAACTTCAATACCTTGTAGGCCGGTCTTCCAGCCACATCAGTCTGACCCTGATCCCGCCTGATATATCCATAGCCGGTCTCAGGCCTGTTCGGCACAATCCCTATGGTCACAATCCCCCCCCTGTCTGCGACCTCTTCTGCTGCCCTGAGATCTTCCAAAAACCTGGAAGGGTTCCCGATAAAATGGTCTGCAGGGAGGAAGGCCACAGGTCCCTCGCAGCCCAAATGCTTTGCATATACAGCGCCCAGACCGATACAGGGAGCAGTATTCCTCCCCACAGGTTCTGCAAGCATATGCACTCCTCTGCCCTTAAACAGATCTTTAGCCTCTTCGAGATGCTTTTCTCCCAATACAAGGATTATCTCTTCGTCACGGGCAAGGGAGTCCAACCTGTTGCAGGTTTCAACCACCATAGGCCCTTTGCCAGTGATATCCAGAAACTGTTTCGGCCTCTGTCTCCGGCTCGCGGGCCAGAAGCGCGTACCTGAACCGCCACACATGATTACTGCAAACATGGTATTCCTCTCAGGTCCGGTAATCCGCATTTATTGTAACATATTCATGGGTGAGATCGCAGGTGAACATTCTTTCATGATACTCCCCCTGATGGAGATCGACCGTGAGGGAGAATTCTTTTAGGGTCATTATTTCTGCGGCGAGCTTTTCCGCCTCAGCACCCATTCCCAGGCCCCCGGCAACGATCTGTGCATCACCAATCCATATGTCCACTCGATCCTCTCTCATCTCTATTTCTGCCCGTCCCAAGGCCGCCATGATCCTCCCCCAGTTGGGATCCTGGCCGTATAAGGCGGTCTTTACAAGACTTGAGTTAGCTACGGTCTTGACAGCCATCAAGGCATCCGAAGGAGAAAATGCATTCTTTACCTCAACACTGACCAGCTTAGTGGCGCCCTCCCCGTCTCGAACGATCATCCGGGCCAGATCCCACATGACATTTCTCAGCCCTTCAGCGAAGATATCATAATCCTCCCCGTGCAGGTCTTTGTTGCCTGCAAGACCGTTGGCCATTGCCAGGACCGTGTCGTTGGTGCTGGTATCCCCATCCACAGAGATCCGGTTAAACGTGGTTTCCACCGAGGAAAGAAGCGCCCTTTTAAGGTCATCGGAATTAATATTTATATCGCTCAGGATAAAGCAGAGCATGGTGGCCATATCAGGCATAATCATACCGGCCCCCTTTGCAATCCCAATGATTCGATACGCGTGCTCCCCTGCTCGCCCCACAAAGCTGCTTATCTTCGGAAAGGAATCAGTGGTCATGATCGCCTGGGCAGCGAGAGGCACAGCATCCGGAGTGAGGGCCTTTGTCAGTCCTGGAATTGCCCCCGCAATCAGGTCCATATCCAAATATTCCCCGATAACCCCTGTGGAGGCAACCAGGACATCCTCAGGATTAATCCCTAACTCCCGGCTAACAAGATCTGCTGTCCTGCGGGCATCATTTAGTCCCGGGTCGCCGGTGCAGGCATTGGCATTACCGGCATTTGCAATAATAGCCCGGGCCTTTCCGTTTTCCACGTGTTTCTCAGACAGGATAACCGGAGCAGCCCTGACCTTGTTGGTGGTAAACACCCCTGCCACTGCTGCCTTTCTATCCGAAACAATCAAAGCAAGATCAAGGGCTCCATTTTTTTTCAACCCAGCAACCACCGCCCCGGCCTTAAAACCCTGTACTGTATAGTCATTTGTCATTGGTCAATAGTCATTTGTCAATCATCAATATTCAATTCACTTACCGGCCCCGCAGCATTTCTTGTATTTCTTGCCACTCCCGCAGGGACACGGTGCGTTTCTCCCGACCTTTGCCTCTTTACGCCTGACAGTAACCGGTCCTTCATCATCCCCACCGTGACTTAAGTTCAAATTCCTTTTCTTCCGTTTACGCTCCTGTTCAGGTCTTTCCCTCACTATCTGCACCCGAAAAAGCATGCTTACGCTCTCTTCCCGGATCAGATCCATGAGCTCCCCAAAGAGGGCAAAGCCCTCCTTCTGGTACTCCTTGAGGGGGTCGAGTTGACCGTAACCACGAAGACCAACGCCCTCTTTCATGTGATCCATAGACTGAAGATGGGCCACCCATTTGTCATCTATGATCTGGAGCATGATAAAACGCTCAAGATGCTCTAACTCCTCCTTTCCAAACTGTCGCTCCCTCTCTTCATAAACCGACATGACCTCTTTCTTGAGGAGATCCGGAAGGTCCTCCGCCTTCAGAGCATTGAACTCCTCCTCCCCCATATCCTCCGGCCCCAATTTTAATCGGAAACCGAACAACCTGGTGACAATCCCTTTGAGGTCCTTGATATTCCAATCTTCAGGATGCTCATCTGAGCCAATCCACTGCTCAATCAGGCCTTCCACCTTCTCATCGATCATATTCTCTATGATTTCGCCGATCCCATGCCCCTCCAGAATATCTTTTCTAAGGGAATAGATGATCTCCCGGTGTTTGTTCATCACATCGTCATACTCAAGGAGGTGCTTCCTCATGTCAAAATTGTGGGCTTCCACCTTTTTTTGGGCCTTTTCAATACCACGGGAGATCAGGTTATGTTCTATCGGCTCACCCTCTTCCATGCCAAGACGTTCCATAATGGAGGAGATCCTTTCAGAACCGAAGATCCTGAGAAGATCATCTTCAAGAGAGAGATAGAAACGGGAGGTGCCGGGATCGCCCTGCCTGCCTGACCGGCCCCTTAGCTGGTTGTCCACCCGGCGGCTCTCGTGCCTCTCGGTCCCTAAGATATGAAGTCCGTCCAATTCCCGAACCCCATCCCCCAAAACGATATCTGTTCCCCTGCCGGCCATATTGGTAGAGATTGTCACGGTCTTTGCCTGGCCTGCGTTTGCAATAATCTCGGCCTCTTTCTGATGATGTTTGGCATTGAGCACAGAGTGGGGGATATTTGCCCGTTTAAGCATCTTGCTGAGCATCTCCGACTTTTCGATGGTGATAGTGCCCACCAGGACCGGCTGGCCCTTTTCATGAAGCTCCCTGATCTCGTCACAAACAGCCTCAAACTTCTCCCTCTCGGTCTTGTAGATCGCGTCCGGAAAATTAACACGGATCATATCCTCGTTAGTAGGGATAACGACCACCTCTAACTTATAGATATTGTTGAATTCAGCCGCCTCAGTATCGGCGGTGCCGGTCATGCCGGCAAGTTTTTCATACATGCGAAAGAAGTTCTGGAAGGTCACCGTGGCGAGGGTCTGGTTTTCCCCGGCAACCTTTACCCCCTCCTTGGCCTCCACTGCCTGGTGCAGACCGTCACTCCAGCGCCTGCCAGGCATCATCCGGCCGGTGAACTCATCTACGATCATGATCTCATTATCTTTGATTACATATTGGACGTCTTTCTCAAACAGCCAGTAGGCTTTGATAAGCTGCTGGGTGGAATGAAGGAGGTCAGATGACCTTATGTACCGCTCTTCAAGCTCCCTTAGACGATCATTCTTTTCCGCATCGCTCAGGCCCTTGTCATTCCGAATATTATGACCCTCATCGTCTAAGTCAGGGAGGGCAAATTCACCTAACCCCCCCATAGAGACAAGATCGATACCCTTTTCGGTGAGTTCCACCGCGTTACTCCGCTCATCAATGGTGCAATAAAGGTCCTGGTCCAGGTCAGACAATATCTTCTGCGACCTCAGCATGCTCTCTGTACTGTCAATCTGTTTTTTCAACGCCTGTTTTTTGGCGACGATATCTAAGAACACAGGGTTCTTGGGATCCCCCCGTTTGATCTGAAGCAGAGTTTCGATGGCCCTTTCATTCACATCCCCTGTCTCAAGAGACTGGCGCACATCTTTCAAAAGGGAGCGAATGATAGAGCCCTGCTTCTTTCTCAGGTTAATTACAAGAGGTTTGACCTCCTCGTAAATCTTGTTTTCGCTGTGTTCTACAGGACCGCTGATAATCAGAGGGGTCCTGGCTTCATCGATGAGGATGCTGTCAACCTCATCAACAATTGCATAGCAGAACTCCCTCTGAACAAAATCAACATGGTCAAACTTCATATTGTCCCGGAGGTAATCGAACCCGAACTCGTTGTTGGTTCCATAGGTGATGTCACATTCATAGGCCTTCTTTCTTTCCAGGTCATCCATCCCCTGCACAATCACACCTACTGAAAGACCTAGGGCCGTATAAATTTCTCCCATCCATTCTGCATCCCGTCGTGCCAAATAATCGTTGACAGTCACCAGATGGGCTCCTCGACCTGCCAGGGCATTGAGGCAAAGCGGAAGCGTTGCGGCCAGGGTCTTGCCCTCACCTGTTT
This sequence comes from Candidatus Desulfacyla euxinica, assembly GCA_014382715.1. Lineage (GTDB taxonomy): Bacteria > Desulfobacterota > DSM-4660 > Desulfatiglandales > Desulfatiglandaceae > Desulfacyla > Desulfacyla euxinica. The sequence continues at coordinate 17,906 of JACNJD010000382.1, forward strand.
TCATTTCAGCAATCCTGCCCTGATGGAGCACAATTCCTCCGATCAACTGTACGTCGAAGTGTCTCATACCCAGGGTCCTTACAGATGTTTCCCTGACAGCGGCAAATGTCTCGGGAAGCAGATCATCCAAGGTCTCTCCCTGTGAAAGCCTTTCTTTGAATTCTGCTGTCTTTGCAGAGAGCTGCCCGTCTGTCAGGGCCTGAAAATCCGGCTCCAGTTGGTTAATTTGATCAACCAGTGGGGCCATCTCCTTGAGTTCCCGTTCGTTCTTACTGCCAAACATACCTTTTATGATTTTTCCAAACATTATTAATCACCAAGTTATCTAAATTTGCCGTGAGTAGCCTCGGCTTCAGTCATTAAAAAACTTTCCCACACAAAAATCAAGGATTTATCGCAAGTTAACTCTGAAACTATAACACCTGGAATAGACTGACAGGAAAGACTAATTGAGGACGTAACGGAGAGGGTTTACAGGGACCCCATTTAGGTGAACTTCGTAATGAAGGTGGGAGCCGGTAGTCCTTCCGGAATTTCCGACCAGGCCGATTGTTTCACCCCGTTTCACATACTGACCTTTTTTCACCAGAGATTTTTTCAGGTGTGCGTATTTGGTCTTCAAACCATACCCGTGTCTGATAATAACAACCCTGCCGTACCCCCGGTCCCGGCCGGTAAATGACACGGTTCCATCTGCGCTTGCAACTATCGGGGAGCCCTTCCTCGTTGATATGTCAAGCCCTTTGTGAAACTCCTTTTTATCGGTAAAAGGAGATTTCCGGTATCCAAAACGGGAGCTGAGCCACCCCTTTGCCGGCCATATGGAAGGAGTAGAGGCAAGTAGCATCTTCTGGTTTTCGAGGAATTCCTGAAGCCCGGCCTTATCCTCTTTGCTTGAATTGATATCGCTGTTGAGGTTGTCCAATGAACGGTGCATGGCACGCACTAATTCGCGGTCAACTTTGGCTATGCTCTTTTTAGGATCAAGCAGGGCCGGGTCCGATCCCCCCACTCCCTGGAATTGCTCATCTCCCTCCCCTGTTTCCAAGTTTACCATGACTTTTAACTTATGATCCAGTTCCCTCAGTTCATTCATCTCCTGGTTAACCTGGTCAATTCGCCGGGCCATGAAAACAATCTGTTCCTTCTGGAGAGAGTTTTCTTTCTGCAATTCTGCCAACTGAGGGGTCTTGGCCTTAATTCCTATATAATCATGAATAATCCACAAAAGGAAGGCTGCGCAAATGATAAGGAGGGGTATTATGAAAAAAAGGGTGGCCTTAGGAAGTCTGAGCTGCTTTACACAGCCTGTGCCGTCAGGCACTAAAAATATATTGATTTTTTTTGAAGCCAAGGAGCCCTCGATACAAAAGATGAAAAATGGTGCCAGCCAAATGTTTTGCGTCTTTACCACACCTATCTTCGTGTGTCAACAGACTTTTTTTCGCCAATCAAAAGATTTTTGACTTTAAGTCCCCCGTGAGTTAGAATTTCTAATAATTTCAGACCTCGTTGAGGGGTTGACGATCTCTGAGGTTAAAGAAACTATCTGAACTTTCTGTCTTTATCCTTTTTTGAATAACCCGTTTTTGTAAACTATTAAAATCCACAGAGGCAAAAATTATGAAAGGTTTTTACAATCAAATTTTGAAGATCAATCTTTCTGATCAGAGCTATCAGACAGAACCCGTCGCTGATGACATCCTTGAAAAATATTTAGGCGGGAAAGGGCTTGCCACCCATCTCCTTTTGGAGAACAA
>JACNJD010000123.1 GCA_014382715.1 Candidatus Desulfacyla euxinica
GGCTCTGGGGCGCACGTTCGCCTTCAATGGCGTAACTCGATTTCGAGTCCTTTAGGAGTAAGAAAGCTGCCGTGCGCGCCAACAAGTCTCGAGGTACATTTGCCACTACCGCCCGAGCCCGCGCAGGTAAATTCATTTCGATGAACGCATCAAGCCTTTTCGTACGGAAGATCAAAGGACAGAATGCCGACGTGCCCGGAAGATTGTTCCTTACGCGGTGGCGCGGGGAGTTCTTTCCATCGATCGCCCATTGCTTGTTGGGATCGACAGCGGGCACATATGTTCCTTTCTCGGCAGCGGGCAAATCCAGTTGCTCACCCGTAAGCCACTCATAGAGGAACCAAATGCGTCGTGCATAACGGCCCGTGGGTTTGGCACGCACCAGGGCTGCAATTTCGCCTGGTCCGGCCGCAGCAAAGAGACGCATGAGCACGGCAAGGTCTATCCCCTCGTATTTGAGGGCAAAAGTAAGGTGGCCTTCTATGTTCGCCTTTGGCGCATGGCGTGGCGTCAGAATGCGCCACCCCGCATCCTCGTAGACCTTGTGCCGTTTTCCTGTGGCAGAGAGGGTGCGCGGCAACGGAACCGACAGATTATAGGCGCCAATCAGGGCCGAATATCCGGCCGGTGTCGCCCTTTCAGGCAGACGGCTTTCATGAAAAACCGTGACTGCCCCTGAAAAACGATGCTGGGTTTTCGACTCCATGAAAAACGATGCCTTTCCCTGAATTTCAATTCATAAATACCCATAATCTTGAAAAATGATTATATATCATGAAAAAACATAATGCAACATGCCTCCTCTAAAAATGTCTTTAAGATCCTCTTCGGAGAGGAGATAGGGTCCCGGATGGAGATTAGTGGATATGCGCATCCTGCCTGGATTGCTGGATTAATCGAGGGCAGGGCTTCGCTCAAAGATGTGCACGTTTGTTCGGAAAAAAAGGATGAATTTCTGTACCATTTCGGATATGCTAATTTGGATAAACTGGAATTGCGAATTGAGGAATTGAAAGCAATACCCTCAAGCTAACTTGGATAAACCGGTCAAAGTGTGACGAAGATCTCGTTTTCAGTGAAACTGATGCGGGAAACCACCCCTGCGATGGCTTCAGGGGGGTAAAAGAGATCATAAGATGACGCGACATCCAACGACAAAAGACAAGGTCGTGTTATACGACCAGCTTCAAAACACCTTTGATGATCTGAAGGTAGGGGTGTTCACCGTAGACTCCCATCGAAAGCTCACCTCTTTTAACCGGACCGCTGAACAGCTTACCGGATACACCGAAAAAGAAGTCTTGGGCGGTAGATTCAACTCGAAGTGCACCACTTAAGACAATTAGAAGACATGCCAGAGCTCTGGCAGGCGACTAAGAAAGAGGCATTAATCCTGATAGACATTCCGATTGGCCTTTCTTCCAGGGAAAAACTAACCCGACAATGTGGTCGGATGGCCAGTTATTGCGGACAGGCTGCGGGACGGGGCTAATTAAATAAGTCGACAATGATAAATGCTTCTACCGTTCGTCGAAACAGGCGACGAAGAGAAAGACTGACTCTTTGTTGGAGGCGGTAAAACATAAATATGGGCGATTATTTTCTTGTTTTATGGTAACAAGTGTGTTACCTTTTGGAAAATGATCGAAATTAGAGAATATGTTGATCTCGATGGCAGCAGCCCTTACGCCAAATGGTTTAACCGCTTGAATGCACAGGCTGCCGCTAAAATTGTCACTGCCTTGGTCCGCTTGGAGCAAGGCAACATGTCAAATACCAAGGGTGTTGGAGCAAGCGTTTTCGAATGCCGGATAGATTTCGGTCCCGGGTATCGCGTGTATTTTGGCAAGGATAGAGATACTCTCATCATCCTGCTTGGCGGTGGCATAAAAAAACGTCAGCAGAAAGATATCCAGAATGCAAGGAAAATTTGGAAAGAATATAAGCAAAGAAAGCGACAGGAGAATTGAAAGTGACACTTACACTTGATTTTAAAAAGACCGTCAAAGACCGGGTTGAGCGTGATTCGGCTTTCCGTGAGGAGTTACTCAAGGAAGGGATTGAGTGCCTTTTGACCGGTGACGTAGATACCGGCAAAACCATATTGCGTGATTATATTAACGCCACGATCGGTTTTGATGTCCTTGGATCACTCACCGATAAATCACCCAAAAGCCTAATGCGCATGTTAGGTCCAAAGGGCAACCCGCAGGCCCGCAATCTTTTCGAGATTATTGCCCACCTTCAGGAACGCGAAGGCATTCATTTTGAAGTCCGCACCGTGCGTTGAATCTTCCGGTCAAAGTAATGGGGTTACCCATTAATTAGGGATGCGGGACGCTGGTAGAATAGTAAGTTTCTTAGCGGTTGGGCGCTGCGTTTCAGTACGAAAGGAGATCCTACTCAGCCCCAAAGCTGAATTCAACTTGAAGCGCACCAGTTTCAAGATAAACAACATCGAAACGATCAAGAACACCCTCCTGCTAAAAGGTTCATTGGATAAGAATCCTTGAAACAATCCCAGTGAATTGTCGCCCGCTTTCTCTTGACTCGCAAGGCGAATGTGCTTATATTGGTATTCTAAAAAACTGAATCTTATCCACTCACCGTGGTGCGTGAGCTGAAACATGATTGACCGAGAAGATTCACAAAAGGAAAAAGGAGGAAATGGAGATGAAATCGTTATCGAAGGTTTTTCTTGCGCCAATGGCAGTATTGTTAGCAGGTATGTTCGTTCTGGTCGGGGCGGCACCTACTATGGCAGATGATGCGACAGAGGCACAGAACCTGGTGGAAAAGGCCCGAATGAGTTTCAACAACTTCGAAACCGCTAAGGAAATGGACGGGTTTCGTGACCTGATAAAAAAGGCGAAAGGGGTATTCATCGCGCCTTCGGTCCTGAAAGGCGCCTTTATCGTGGGCGCATCCGGTGGGAGCGGGGTGTTTTTGGCGCGCGATACTAAGACCAATAAGTGGTCAGGGCCTGCCTTTTACACCATTGGTGAAGCAAGCTTTGGCCTTCAGATCGGTGGTTCCGCCTCTGAAGTGGTGCTGTTGGCCATGACCGACCGGGGAGTCACATCCTTTTTGTCGGACAACTTTAAACTGGGCGCGGCTGGAGCGATTGCCGTTGGTCCGGTTGGCGTCGGGGCTGCGGCTGCCACGGCCAATCTCAGTGCGGATATCTTAAGCTTTTCACGCGCCAAAGGGCTCTTCGGGGGCATCTCCGTGGATGGTGCCGTGGTGGGTGTACGAGGCGGTCTGAACGAGGCTTACTACGGCAAGAAGGTAACCGCTACGGATATTTTAGTGAAACATGATGTCCAGAATAAAGGGGCTGCAGGCCTGATCAAAGCGGTCGACAAGGCTTCCGCCAAATAGCTGTCTGACTCAAAAAGGGCGTTGCCTTAGAACCCCGCTTCTTCAGACAGATGGAGGGCGGGGTATTGACCAGGCTGGGCTTATGCACGGTTCGACTTTCCCGAGGGTACTGCCAAATATCAGAAAACCTCGACTATCTTCCTATATTTGTTGAACACGAAATTGTCATACAGAAAAAAGATCCAACATGACCTTCACTCCCCATAAATCATATCTGCCTTACTTCAACCCCGCCTTGCGAAGTGCACCGGCTATACGATCCGTATCGGCTTGGTCTTTATACATGTGTCTCTTCCCAAAATGCTTGAGAGAAAATTTGGGGTCTATCCTGAGGATCTCTATTGCTTCATTACGGGCCTCCTCCTCTCGGTCTGACG
>JACNJD010000183.1 GCA_014382715.1 Candidatus Desulfacyla euxinica
GCATCAACATTCTGCTGTTTTCAGGGGGTTAAGCCTACTCACAACATCATGCACGAAACCCAGCATTTGAGGTTCTTGAAAAGATATACAATATCTGGGAATCGTCCCTGAATTGACACAAGACCCACTCTCACTTATACTCCATCCTATAAAAACAGAAGGCCATCCTTTTAACTCTCAAATCGACCTTTCTTTAGATCGGAGGGTATCAACAATGACCTGCCCGAAAAAACCACCGTCTCTCCTGTGGCTCACGAGGCCGATCCCATAAAATCGGGACCCAATGTGGACATAAGGCTTCACCTCTATTCTTTTTGAGTCGGGACAGAGTGTGCTGACCCCATCCGCACTGCGGGGAGCAGCCTTGCTATTTCGGAGGCATAGACAGATAGGGAGTTAGAAAAAGAGGGTTTTCTAAAGAAACTAATTTGACAAGATACATAGCGGGGAACTCGCTTTTTAGGGGAAGGCCGATACCGAAGTTCGGCTTGGTCGTCAAGAACAAGTTTCTATATCCTCCGATACTTGCGTCAAGAAACATCTCAGCCGCCGTGATCATGGTCTTCAGGCAGGGCGATATTATCCTCATGATCCAGCATGGGATCGTCTGAAGCTGCCTTGCCATGATAAGCAATCCTGATGACGGTCCATTCAGGGGGGATACACCGCAAGCGTGCCTCAAAGCAGGATGCGCGGTGTTTTCGAGCGCCGGGAGTTTTTGGAAGAATTTTCGGTGTGTATGGAACATTGGCTGTGTCAATCACCAACCCACCCGGAGAGACCACTGCCACATCCACGTGGCCAGCCCCGGAAAAAGAAGTATTGCGTCGGCTCACCTTTCCAGAAATCACCAATTCATCTCCTTCTTGCTTGGCGGTGATATCCGAGAGGTATACCCAAGAGGAGGGAATAGTTTCGATGAACAGATCTCCCATTTTGACAAGGTGAGAACGGTAAGATGAACATCCCGAGATATATGCGGTAGCGACTACAAAACATGTCAGGAACAGAAAAAAATTGCCTTTCACTTTCATCATTGGCCCCCGTCTATTTTCATTGTTCTCTTGAATCGCGTGTCCGGCCCTTTCAATGCCCTCGCCCCTTTGACTGATGGGAACTCCCCATTGTTAACGAGTCCTGAAAGGGAAGTTGATTGCCTCAATCTTCTGGAGCGTTGGGTTACTTCTTATCTTTGAAAATGAGGGCAGTTATCAGTTTACAAATATCAGAGAAAGACGCTCATATGCCGTGTTTTGGGGACTGTCAACTGAGATGATAAGAACTCGCTGTTTTGGGTAAATTATATGGAAATTGAGGTTGTATGTCAAGGCAAAACGAACCACAACATATGTAGTTGAAGCTCAAGCAATGCGGAAGAACAGGTGAAGGTCAAAGACTGCTAAGAGGAGTTCGTCGGTGGGACCGGAAACTCGCTGAAAAGTTGCTCCTTTTTTTCATCTCTGCTTCGTTCTTTATCTGCTCATTTTCAGGAAAATCGGAAGATATGCAACAAGAAGAAATTCTCAAATGCCAAATCAAACCCTTTGAATTTTCTCCGAACATTTAGGAGGCTGCCTGAGAATGAGAAATTTGTTGCAAGGTCAAGGAAGACGAAGATTTTAAGCGCAGGAATATATTGAGTATTTTGAGGATTAAAATCTGAGTCTGACGCAGAGATTGCGAAAAATAGCCATTCTCGGACAGCCTCCTAGTATTTTCCCCATTATGCTTACCAAAATCATATCAGGCGGCCAAACAGGAGCAGACAGATGTAGGGGTCTTTTGTTGGTTGTTTTGCTCTAAAATGATGCTTGAAACTAATGAACAACCCATTGTGAAATACAGTTCGGCCCCTTTGTGAGACTCATGGCAATATCCTTGACCCGGACAACTCTCTTCTCTTTCCCCAGATTAAATATGGCCGCTAAGCAACTTTTTTTCCATGGCCGGGGTCAGGGGGTTTGCAAAGAGAAGCGAAAAAGTGATCAAGTTCGAGATAAACGACCGGTGAATGATAGAAATAAGGGGCAAAAGAACAAAGGCTGAAAAAACACTTGACATCTATCGGCGTTGCAACTATATAAACACCAGTTCAGGCAAGAAGCCAGACGTTAAAATTTAATTTAGCTGTAGTATTTTTTAGGCCATGAAGGCCAATGGGTTTTGAAAAACCCCTTGGGCTTTTGTGGCCTTTTTTGTTTTTATAGGAACTTTATGAAAAATAATTTCACCGCGTTACCTGGCTCAGTGTGGGCACTCGGTGGCTGGTTGATGGAAATTTTTGGCAGTGTCTTAACAAGTGGGCCTTAGTCAATTCTTGCACTCCGGTCTTCTGGTTATAATTGTCTGAAAACCTATAAAAAAGACTTAAGGAGGAAAAAGTGATGAAAAAGTTGTTGTCTGGTTGTGTGTTGGGATTGTTTTTTTTGTGCGTCTCGCAAATGGCCTTTGCCCATTTCGGGATGGTCATTCCCTCAGACAGTATGGTCATGCAGCGCGATAACAGAAACGTCGGGGTAACCCTCTCATTTTCACATCCCTTTGAAATGATAGGGATGGAACTCGTCAAACCCGAAGCTTTCGGGGTCATAGCGAACGGCAAGAAACAGGACTTGCTTGGGAAACTAAGAAAGACCAGGGTTATGGACCATACCGCCTGGACCACTGCCTACAAAATCAAGAGGCCGGGTGTTTACGCCTTTTACATGGAGCCAAAACCCTACTGGGAGCCCGCTGAAGACTGCTTCATCGTTCACTATACCAAGACTGTCGTGACGGCCTTCGGTGATGATGAAGGCTGGGATGAGGAAATCGGCCTCAAGACCGAGATTGTTCCCCTGTCAAAACCCTTCGGGCTTTATGCCGGGAACCTCTTTCAAGGAATAGTGAAAATGGATGGTAAGCCGATCCCCTTTGCCGAGGTTGAAGTGGAATACTACAACGAGGATAAAAAAGTAGAGGCGCCCACGGATTACATGGTTACTCAGACGATCAAGGCGGACACAAACGGCGTTTTTACCTATGCGGTTCCCAAAGCGGGATGGTGGGGATTTGCCGCCTTGAATACCTCTGATAAAAAAATGAAAATGAAAGGTGAAGAAAAGGATGTGGAGTTGGGCGCCGTTATCTGGGTCAAGTTTCATGATTGGAAAGAGAAATAGACAGTGCCTTAACAAAAGGACTACTCAGCACGATTCTGGATTGGGGGTTTTGGGTCAGACATTGTATATTGATGGAGGAAAGATATCATGAAAGCATGGACAAGGTTCAGGCTGGCTTGTCTATTAACAATCTTGGGTATTCTTGTATTGCCAAACAATGGGTTTGGGTATGAAATCAACGACAAATTATCCATCGGGGGGATCATTGCCGGGATAGGTCAATATCAGAGTATCAGCGATGCGCCCGGCTTTGAGAACGAGGGGAGAGGTCTTATCCTTCTTGAGCCCGAGATCAGTTTCACCCCCACCGACAACGATGAGCTCTTTGCCAAGTTTGGGTTTGGAGCGGGAAACGGTTTAGATGGAGAAGGCAGGTCTCCCTTTGTGATTGCCCCGTGGGGTGGAAATGTACAGGATGACTATAAAAACATCAACGGCCGGAATCGTGATTACTTGCTCACTGCCTGGTACAAGCACACCTTCAACTTCAGCGAGGATCACAGCCTTGGTCTCACCGGCGGTATCATTGACGCAACGGATTACATGGATGAAAACGCCTTTGCCAATGACGAGTACACCCAGTTTATGAACGGAGCCCTAGTGAACGGACCTAACGCGTTCCTGCCGTCCTATGACATCGGTGCCGCCATAGAGTGGGGGCTTGGTGGGCTTTCCGTAAAAGGCGTTGCCATGGCCATGGGGACCAATGGTGAAGAAGGAGAGTTTGACGAACCATACAACTTCTATGGAATGCAGTTTGCTTACACCGTTGATTTTGGCTTAGGGGAAGGGAACTATCGGCTGATTGTGGATACTACGAGCAGTGATTTCAGCAATGTGGCCAGTACAAAAAAAGAACGGCTGACTTGCGCCATGATCTCCTTTGATCAGCAACTCGGGGAGATCCTCGGGGGGTGGATTCGGTTCGGATGGCAGGATGACAAAGCGGCTGTTGATTGTAAGAGCATCTATTCGGGCGGCTTAAACATAAGTGGGAACCTCTGGGGCCGTGCGTGTGACAACATCGGGATAGGTTATGCGCACCTGATCGGCGGCAACCTGGATGTGGACCACACTGACGTATTCGAGATTTATAGCCGGTTCGCCCTGAACGACATCTTTGCGGCTACAGGGGATGTACAATATATGAAAGACTCAATGAAAGCGGGGGACAGTCCGGATGGCTGGATCTTCGGGTTGCGCCTGACAGCGGAATTTTAAAGCATCACAAAATGGGCCTTATTCTCTCCGCGGTCCGTAGACAATGCTGTTTCGTCGGCTTGGGCGAGACGGCCTTGCCGCTCATTCGGAACATTCCGGTGGAAAACCTATTGATTCTTTGCCTAATCGGTCTTGGATTGGAAGAAAATATACCCGAGTGGAATCCCTGTGGTTGCGTAATTATCTGTTTTGTTCTACGTAGGCTATCATCATGCACATATCTGAAGGAGTTTTGTCCGGTCCGGTCCTGATCTCAGGAATTGTGCTGGCTGCGGCCGGCACGGCCATTGGACTAAAAAAATTAGATTATGACCATATTCCCCGCGCCGCTATCCTTTCGGCCTCGTTTTTTGTGGCCTCACTGATTCATATTCCCATCGGTCCATCGAGTGTCCACCTTATCCTTAACGGGATTGTCGGCATTACCCTTGGATGGGGCGCCTTCCCTGTCATATTAGTGGCCCTGACGCTACAGGCCATATTCTTCCAGTTCGGAGGCATCACAACCCTTGGAGTCAACACGATGATCATGGCCCTGCCGGCTGTTCTGTGCTACTATCTTTTTGGGCGTATGGTCAGTAAAAAGGCCTCTATCGCTATACCCGCCGCGTTCGTTTGCGGTGCATTTTCCATTTTCTTCGGGGCCATCATGGTTGGCCTTGCACTGATTTTTACGGAGGAGAATTTTCTAAAGGTCTCATATTTGGTGGTGATGGTCCATCTTCCCATAATGATCATAGAAGGTATCATCACTGCATTTTGTGTGGCATTTCTGAAAAAGGTGCAACCTGACATGCTTCCAGGATCCTCAGAGCAAATATCCTTTGCGCCGCAAAAAGAGGCTGCCGGAGATTGATGCCAAATTCCGGGTGGGCAGTAATCGATTTTGCAGGGCTTCTATCACCCGCTGGAGGAAAAGATGCGTACAAACAATTTCACAAAAAAGAATCGTATGTGTTGCAGAAAAAGTTTTGGATTTATGCTTTTCATGATGGCCTGTGTTGTATGGACAGACCCTGCGATGGCCCATAGATCCACTATCTTCGCCTGGGTAGAAGGAGATAAGGTGTTCACTGAAAGCAAATTCAGTGGTGGAAGACTGGTCAAGCAAGGTGATATTATTGTCTACGATCTGGAAGGCAACCAGCTCCTTAAAGGGAAAACCGATGACCAGGGAAAATTCTCTTTTGTAATACCGAAAAAGACTGCCATGAAAATTGTCGTCCAGGCCGGCATGGGACATCGGGGAGAATGGACCATCCCTCTTAGCGAGCTCGAAGATGTGGCCGGGCCACTGACAGAAATAACCACATCTCGGAAAACCGCCCCGAAAAGGACTGAGAAGCAGGCAAAAGTATCTCATCTCAGTTCGAACCAAATTCGGCTAACTGTAGAAGAAGCCCTCGACAAAAGGCTCAAGCCTGTGATGAAAATCCTCGTTGAGTCCCGGGAGCATGGGCCGACCTTCAGAGATATCTTTGGCGGTATTGGCTACATCCTGGGTTTGATGGGCGTTGCATCTTATTTCCATTATCGCCGCAAATCGGCCGAAGCTGAACGTAAGAAAGCGAATTGATCTATCTATGTTGCAAGAGCAATTTTCCACAGGAAACTCCCAGATACACCGTCTCGACCCGAGATTCAAGGTGGTTGTCGCAACGGTCTATGCCTTTGTTGTTGCCCTTTCAAACAGGTTTCCGGCCCTGATTGCGGCTCTCATCTTCTCTTTTGCTCTGGTCGGTTTGTGCCGGCTGGATTTCCTGGAAGTTGCCAAGCGGATTGCTTTAGTAAACGGCTTTATTATTTTCTTGTGGCTTGTCGTTCCTCTGACCTTTGCCGGTCAACCCCTTTTCTATTTGGGACCTTTTGGGGTGAGTAGTGAAGGCGTCCTTGTTTCAGCCCGGATCACGCTCAAATCCAACGCCATTCTCTTGGCCTTTATCGCCCTGATCGCTTCGAGCACTGTTGCCACATTGGGAAGCGCGCTGAGTCGCCTGAGAATTCCTGAGAAGATCATTTATCTCCTGTTGCTGAACTACCGATATATATTTGTGATGGAAGAAGAGTATCGTCGCCTGCTAAGATCAGCGAGTATCCGCGGCTTTCGGCCAACCTCGAACTTGCATACCTACAAGACATACGCGTATCTCATCGGCATGCTATTTGTGAGGGCCTCGGACCGCGCGGAACGTGTGTATAAGGCCATGCTTTGCCGCGGATTTGCCGGGAGATTTTATTCCCTTCATGAGTTTTCGTTCTCACGGCTCGATTTGATCTGGTTGGTCGTTATGACGATTGCCATCATTGGACTGGAGATCTTAGAATGGGTGAAAATAGCGTGATAATTCAGCTTGAAAACATTGTTTTTTCTTACGCAGGGAGTAAACCTGTGCTGGATGATCTCTGCTTCACCCTCGAAGAAGGAACGAAATTGGGACTTATCGGCCAGAATGGAAGCGGCAAGACCACCATGTTGCATATAATCATGGGGCTCCTCAAACCCTCATCCGGGACTATCCGGGCCTTCGGAAAACCGATTGAAACAAAAAAAGATTTCCTTGAAGTAAGACGCAAGATAGGATTTCTGTTCCAGGACGCTGACGACCAGCTCTTCTGCCCAACGGTCTTGGAGGATATTGCCTTCGGCCCCCTCAATTTAGGAAAAAGCCCGACAGAGGCCCGCAAAATGGTCATGGAAACTTTAGAAAGGCTAAATCTAAAAGGCTTTGAGGAGCGTGTGACTCACAAGCTTTCCGGGGGGGAGAAAAAGCTTGTCGCACTTGCAACGGTCCTGGTAATGGAGCCGAAGGCGCTTCTCTTAGACGAACCCACCACCGGCCTTGACGAGGACACAAATATTCGAATTATCACCCTGCTGAATCAGCTCGACATCAGCTACGTCATCGTTTCCCACGAGTACGATTTCTTAGCCCAAACCACCCGGGAAATCTATGGCATTCATGACGGTCGGATATCATATCACGGCGACTCAAACACACTTCACAGCCACTACCACAAGCACGCAGCAGCAAGAACTCCGCACCATCATAGAGCGCTTCATGCAGACGTAGAGGGGGCCTGTTGTTAATTCTAATGTTCTAATGGGCGACCCCAGACCCGTCAAAGCCGCCTCAACTTGCTCTATCTCATAGGGAACGCTTTCCAATTTATGCCAAGACAAAAGAGGTAGACACAGCTTCCTAGGACACCCCTCAGAGATGGGGGTGGCGTACCGACCTATTTTGTTTTGTCCTCTTCTTTAGAGGTCGTGAGCAAAAAGTCACGCAGTCCCTGACATATGGGTGAAGCGATTCTCCGCTTATCCCTGATCAGATAAAAGCTGCGGTATATGGGAAGCCCCTTTATTTTTAAGGCCTTGAGGATGCCAGTTTTCAACTCCGTGTCAAGGGCTCTGGATGAGAGGATGGAAATGCCCAGGCCAGCCTTGATGCCTTCTTTGACAGCCGTGGAAGATCCGAATCGCGCCACCACGGTGAGTGCATCGGCCCTGATTGCTCTTGAAGCTCTCAGATGCTCTTCCATAATATTCAGTGTTCCGGACCCTGTTTCCCTCATGATGAAAGACTCTTCCATAAGCTCTTCCAGGGAGATCTCCCTTCTCTTGGCCCACCGATGTCGGGCAGGCACCGCCAGTACCAGTTCGTCCTTCCACAATTCATGGTGAATAAGCGCTTTATGAGGGACTTTGGAGCCGACTACACCTAATTCCAATGCCCCTTCCAATACACGGCTTCTGATCTCAGTGGTATCGGAGACCGATAGGATCACCGAAATGAGAGGGTATTTCTGGTGAAATCGGCCGATGATTTTGGGAAGGATGTATTCGCCCGGAATGGTACTTCCACCTAACTGGATTTCCCCCTGTTTCAGACCGAGAAAGGCTTCCATTTCCAAACAGGCCGTCCTCTTCATTTCCAATAACAAGACAGCGTTTTTGTAAAGAACTTCACCGGCCCTTGTCGGCACAATGTTTCTGCCCAGGCGATCGAGCAACTTGGTTCCCACAGACCCTTCAAGATTTGCGATCCTTTCGCTGACAGAGGCCTGAGACAGGAACACGGCATGAGCTGCCTTTGAAAAGCTCTCCAGCTCAACCACCTTACAGAAGATTTCTAATTGACGAAGATCAAAATCTACGGAAGACACTTGCAGTTAATCCCCCCGAAATGCCAGGATTTGTTTTTTGATTAAGGAGTATGAAGGGAAATCGTCTTGGGTGTCAAGGAGAAAAAGCCCGGCGCTTCTTAGGTCTCTCTTAAGAAGCCTTGTCAATGCTTAAGCAGACCTCATTTTTACATCGGATATCCCTAAGACATCTGACAAAAGTATAGGAATTTCCAGTTTGACTTATCGGTATCGTCTAAGTTAATCTCACCCCGACAACTGCAGGGAGCAGGTCAGAGTGGGGTGCTTTGCGGCGCCCCAGGGCCTCTTAATATACGGAGCGTGAATTCTCTGCCTATCAAGACTTTAAACGAACTAACCATAGAAAGGAGCAGAAAGCCCTGTGAAGGGTATCCTATCAAGGGATTCTCCTTGGTAAAGGCACTCCTTTCCGTTTGGGTATACCGTGCGGTTCGCTTCATCCTGGCTGTGGTTTTTGTCTGGTCAGGCATTTCTAAGCTTATTGAGCCTCAGTCTTTCGCAGTTATTATTGAGGCCTATGGATTGCTCCCTGATGAGTTGATCATGGCGGTGGCCCTTTTCCTCCCTGCCCTGGAACTGCTGGCGGGTATCGGCCTATTGATTGATGTTCGAGGTAGCCTGGGGATCGTTGCCGGACTCTTAGTCTTGTTCATGGCAATTCTGGGCTACGGGATCTGGATGGGGCTGGATGTGGATTGTGGATGTTTTGGCCCTGAAGATCCAGAAGCCGAGGCCTATCACGGGCTTCGTTCTGCGTTATACAAGGACTTTGGGATGATGGCAGGGGTCGTATATCTCTATAGATGGAGATATGTCCGATTTTCAAGCCCAGTTCGCTTGTCCCGGGACGTAATGAAATTTTATGGAAGGAGGAGTAAATGATGAAAATGATTAAGGTGATTTTTTGTTCAGCGGTATTGCTCATTTTTTTGGTGGGAACATACACGTCGGCAGTGGCCCTTTTTGATAACAAGTTCGAAAAAGAGGTGAAAAAGGAACAGGGCGCCGTCAAACTGGTTCGGGAGGTCCAGCGTGGCGGTTATGATGTGATCACTACAGAGAAACTGAAAAAATGGATAGATTCCGGAAAGGACGTACTCATTGTGGATACGATGCCTTACGAGGCCAGCTACAAAAAAGAACATGTCCCGGGCGCAAAGCAATTTCTTTTCCCCATTCCCGAAATGACGACCTGGGCTACCAAAGAGACCGATGGCAAGACACAGGAGGATTTTGTGAAACTGCTGGGCGAAGACAAAGAGAAACTCATCGTTATTTATTGCGGTTTCGTCAAATGCACCCGCAGCCATAATGGCGCTGCCTGGGCCGTCAAGCTCGGCTACAAAAATGTCTATCGATACCCCGGCGGCATTTTCGCTTGGAGAGGAGCCGACTATCCGGTGGGAATGGTAGATTAAGGAAACACACCGGGTAAAGCAATGTTGGCTCGACATAACAGGCACAGCACACAGACCGAGGCGTTGATCGCACAGATTAAAAACCGCGCTCGAAACCTGTATCTAACCCGACAGTTACTTTGTGCCGAGGCGGTCCTGGTGACATTAAACCAGGGTCTGGACGGCGGCCTGAGTGACGCTCAGGCCATTGCCATGGCAGCCCCATTTAGCATAGCTCTGGGGGGAAGCGGATGGGCGTATGAAACAGAACGATTTCGATATGGTCCACAAGGTCTGATAAGATCCTTACATTTTCTGACAGATCCTCTCCGAATACCATTGAGGTGGTGCCGATTCTGAAGGGCAGTCTTTGATAGTGTTTACTCATCAATTTGTGTTGTTCGGATGCAAAAAAATATACACCCTCCCGGCCGTGGGATTTCCTCCTCAACCTCTATACAACGTTAGGGGTTCCATGACAAGTATCCATGAGGAGCGTTTTTTCGCATAGCTTCAAGTTCAAGAAACCATCCTGTTTGACTAAAAAAATCGTCTTTCGGACTATTGATAATTGGGATTAATTGTATAGTATACATTGTATAATAGATGAGATTGGAGGGTATATTACGATGTCAGTTAACTTTCAAGATTGCCCATGCTCCGGCAAGAATATGACCCATTTTACAGCCCCTTGGATCCTATTGACGCTTTATGACCATGAAGGGATTCACGGCTATGAATTAAAGAAGGTAATCAAAGGTTATATGGAAGACTTAGGTATCTCTATTAATATCACAGGTTTATATCGCCATTTAAGACTCATGGAAAAAAGAGGGGTGGTCTCTTCTGAATGGGATACACCAAATAACGGCCCGGCTAAACGGCTATACTATTTAACGGAGAGTGGAAAGGAATGTCTTTGGCGGTGGATGCAGACACTTCATATCCAATTGGAATTGATTGCCAGATTCTTGGACAAAGCAGGGAGTGTTTTCCCTTCTCCCCCATTATCGAAGATTCAAATTCAGGCCAAGGAGGCTCTATGAGCCTATGGTTTCAATAGATATGGTCGTCATTCTGGCCCAAGAATTAAAGACATGGATAAATGGCGTATATAATGGTGGTAAAAGACATGAATAATGCTCACATAGAAAAAACATTGGAAAAGGCTCTGGCAGATGAAAGCCTGTCCCGTAAAGATGCATCGGTTTTATTGGCCCTTGATCCTGATTCGGATGAAACAAAACAACTTTTGGATATCGCAGATCGGGCATCTCGCGAGTGGGTCCACAGGCGGGGTTATATCTGGGCCTCCATAGGGCTCGACTACAGTCCCTGTCCCATGAATTGCACCTTCTGCTCCCTGGGAGAGAAGTGGGGGATTATTAAGGAACCCTGGATACTGAACGTTGACGAGGTATTGGACCTGATTCATCACTATGATGTGCCGGAGGTGCGCTGGATAACCTTGCGTACCAGCGAATTTTACAGTATCGATAAACTCATCCAGATTGCTCGCCTAGCCATGCCCTTGAAGCATGCGGAGCTGGTAGTGAACACAGGTGAATTTGATAGGAAGGATGCCTGTGCTCTATATGAGACGGGATTTAATGTGGCTTATCACGTCATGAGACTCCGTGAAGGTGTGGATACCGGTGTGGACCCGAATGAACGTCTGATCACACTGGAAGCAATAAAGCAATCCCCCCTCCAACTCGCGGCATTGGTGGATCCCATAGGCCCGGAACATACTGACGAGGAGTTGGTGGAAGCAATGTTTCTCCACAAGGCCTACGGAGCCGCTTTAATGGGGGCTATGGCACGGTTTGCAGTAGTAGGGACACCCAAGTACGAGCTGGGTACGATCTCTCGAGCCCGGCTGGCACAGATAACCGCTGTGAGCCGGTTGGTTGCGGGAAAACAGGTTGATGCTATCTGTACCCATCCTGCCGATGATCGAATTTTGACCTCAGGGGCCAACACGGTGGTTGTGGAATACGGTGCTATTCCCCGCGATACGAAGATTTCACAAGGCGATTGGAAAGGATTCGATATACAAGAAGCCCTAAAATTATTGAGAGGAGCGGGATATGAAATTTAAAAAGATGATTTTCTGCCTATCTGTTTTCGTATTTTGTCTTGTTTCCGTTCAATCGTTTGCCTCAGACGTGATCAGCACAGAGAAGATGAAGATAACCTGGGGATACTGCCCTTACGGCATGTTGGAAACCTCGGTTCAGAAGGTGAAGAAGTTTTATAAGAAGTACCTACCCAACGTGGAGGTGGACTGGTTTTTTGGCCTGTGGAGCGTGCATCTCATTAACAACTGGATCGCTGGCAAGATTGAAATAGCCTATCTTGGAAATATGCCGGCCGTCATGCTTCAAAATAGATTAATGAACACCAGGTGGGTCGGTGTGGCGGTTTACCCGCACGGCGATGTCGGCGCAATCTTCGTGCCGAAGGATTCCCCAATTAAAGATGTAAAGGAATTGGACGGTGCAACAATTGCGACTGGAGTCGGCTCTTCTCACCATCGCATCCTCGAAGAAGTTGCGCGGCAGGAGGGAATAAAGTTTAATATTGTGAGCCAGAATCCGGAGGTGGCCGTGGGGAATCTGGAAGCTGGAAAACTTCAGGCTTTCTGCTATTGGCCGCCTTACATTGAGCTTTGCAGGTATAGAGGTATCGGAAAATGTCTTGAACCCTGCAATACCAAAAAATACGAACCTTACGTAAACGCCATCTGGCCCCTTTTGGTGAGCGAAAGGTTTGCGAAGAAGCATCCCGATATTGTAAGGGGGCTTGTTAAGGCCGATAACGACCTCCATGATTTTATGGTGAGCCATCCGGATGAAGCTGCAGCAATCGTCTATAAAGAATTAGAAGAAAAGATCCCATTGGAGTCGCTAAAGGCTTCGCTTGCAAGATACCAGTACTCAAACGAATTGACCGATGAGCACATTGAAGTCATGCAGAGGGACATTGATTTTTTGTATGAAAAAGGGTTCATCAAAAAACCCTTCAAAGCGGCGGATTGGGCGGATAACAACTTCTATAAATAGACGTTCGGCAAAAGGCAAGCAACCATGGCAAATGCGAAACAAGAAGCATTGGAGCTTGTTTTTAAGCAACCAACCTTTGTCTCCAAGGTATTCAGTCAAAAGACGATATTGAACACCATTTCGGTCGTGTCCGTATTTGTGGTCTGGGCCTTGCTGGTTCATTTTCAGGTATACCGCTTCTCGCTTTTACCAAGCCCTGCCGAGGTTCTGGAGTGGGGCCGCGAGTGGGTGACGACCAAGGTTTTCTGGATTGATACAGGAATGACGACTGCGCGGGTCCTGGTGGGGGTGACAGCGGCCTATGTCATTGGGATTCCCTTGGGTCTGATGATCGGTTGGAAAAAGGTGTTTTCCGACCTGAGCTTCCCGATGTTAGAGATCCTCCGCCCGATTCCAGCTCCTGCTTATCTGCCTATAGCCATTCTGCTTTTACCATGGCAGGAGGCGAGCGTAGCCTTTATACCTTTCATCGATGCCTTGTTCCCGGTACTTCTAAACACGATTATCGGGGTTAAGCTCATCGACCGCGATTATTTTAGGGCCGCGCAGTGCCTGGGTTCCAGCCCTCGTCAAATTTTCTGGCACGTGGTCCTGCCCGGCGCCCTGCCATCTATTTCATCTGGGTGCGCTATTGGCATGGGCATCGGTTGGATGGGAGCGGTGGTCGGCGAGATGATCACGGGAAAATGGGGTCTTGGGTACCGGATTTGGGAATCGTATATCTTGCTCAGGTATCCCCTGATTATTGACGGGATGATTGCAATCGGGATCTTAGGTTTTGCCTCTTCGAAGCTGATTCGATACTTAACAATTCGACTTGTACCATGGCGGAAGGCAATTACCGAGTCACTTGACGAATCCATCACCAAATAGAGAAGAAAACGCCATGCCTAATAACACAGCAATTTATGGATCTCAGTTTTGGATGCAGTTTCAGAGGAAATTCGTCAATTGGAGCCTTGTGAGAAAAATCCTGTCAATGGCCATTTTCATACTTTTTTGGACCATACTTGTACAATTCATTGACTATTTCCATCAGATCCCTACGCCTAAGGCCGTCTTTTTGGCCATATTCGAACTCCCGGTACCCGTTGTACTAAAAAATATTGGCATAAGCTTTTTCAGGGTTTTAGGAGGGTTTTTCGTGGGAGTGTTGATTGGTTTTCCCGTGGGGGTGGCAATCGGATATTCAAGGATATTGAACCATCTGATCTTTCCATCCTTTGAGATGGTGCGCCCGATCCCCCCTATCGCCTGGATTCCGTTAACTGTGCTGTTCTTTATTAATTTCGAGTCCCAGGCTATCTTTCTGACCTTTTACGGCGCCTTCTTCCCGATTGTTTATAACACCATGGGTGGGATTTCCGAAGTGGATATCTGTTTGCCCCGGGCCGCCATGTCCTTCGGAGTGGGGAAAAAACTCATGCTGTGGAAAGTGATCCTGCCGGCTGCCATGCCGCAAGTCTTCACCGGGATGAAACTCGCTATGGGGTTTGCGTGGATCCTGGTCGTTGCTGCGGAGATGATGTCCAACAAAGGTGGCATGGGCTATTATGTATGGTATAATCATGCGGTAATGGATTATCCCCATGTGGTTTTAGCGATGGGAATCATCGGTTTATGCGGGGCAATATGCAGCGTTGGGGTCGGTGTTGTTGGCAACTACTTCACGAGATGGCAGAGGTTTGTTTAGTGAGTTAATGTATGGTTGCTACGAATCAAAAGAGTGAGGTTGTCTTCAAGGATGTGGCCAAGGGGGCCTATTCAAAGAAATTACATACAGTTATCCTAAAGGATTGCTCACTTAATGTGGAAGCTGGAAAGCTGACCGTTCTTATCGGTCCGTCCGGGTGTGGCAAAACCACGGTGATTAACCTCATTGCAGGTTACGAAAGGCCTGATCATGGAGAAGTCCTGATGGACGGGCAACCCGTGTCCGGGCCCAACTGGGAACGGTTAGTGGTGTTTCAGGAGACCGCTCTTTTTCCGTGGTTGACCTGCTATGAAAATGTTATGTTTGGTCCCACTGCTCGCAAGTCCATATCAAGAGAAGAGGCGCACAGAGAGACGATGATGCTTTTGAACAAGGTTGGCCTCAGTGAGTTCCGTGACAAATACCCTGTACAGCTCAGCGGGGGTATGCAGCGGAGGGCTGAATTGGCACGGGCCTTGATCAATAAACCCAAAGTCATGCTGATGGATGAGCCTTTCCGCGGGCTGGACGCTATGACCCGGAAGTTGATGCAAGAATACTATCTGAGGCTGTTTGAGGAAACAGGTTGCACCAACCTCTTCGTCACCTCGGAGCTGGAAGAAGCGATAATTTTAGCGGATAAACTTTTAGTAATGACCAACAAGCCATCTAAAGTTAGGAAGGCTATTGACGTTGACCTGCCTCGTCCTCGGGATTGGAGTATCGCCACCTCAGAGCGATATCGTGAGATAAAGGCAGAGGCATTGGAGTTGCTGCACGCAGAGGCTATCAAGGGTTCTGTGGCAAGCGGCAAGACCGAGATTGATCTTAAGGCCGGCTTTGAAAAATTAAAAACTGCCAGAGGTTAAGATTAATCGTTGCAAGCCCCAAGATGCATCAAAAAGGGAAATAACACCATGGATAATAACTCCCTCGAACAAAACAATGAGGGGAGAATCACTATCGATCATGTAAGTAAGGTCTATGACCCGGAGGGTGCCAATGTCCGTGCTCTGAATAATTGCTGTGCTGAGGTCGAACCAGGAGAATTCCTGGTGCTCATCGGGCCTTCGGGATGTGGAAAGACCACGCTGTTAAATGCAATCGCGGGGTTTGAGAACATCACCGAAGGCTCTATTTATTTGGATGAAAAAATCATAGCCTCCCCTGATATGAATCAATCCCCTGGTGCAGATCGCATTGTGGTTTTTCAGAACGGCGCGCTCTTTCCCTGGAAAACTGTTCTGGAAAACCTCATCTACGGCCCCATGGTCCAGGGAAAAATGTTTAGGGATGAGGCAGTAGCCGAAGTTAGGCGGATTATGGATAAGCTGGGACTGAGCAGGAGCACCGAAGACCTGTACCCAGATAGTCTCTCCTCGGGGATGAAGCGCCAGGTGGAAATCATCCGAGCGCTTATCAATAACCCCAAAGTCCTGCTTCTGGACGAGCCCTTCCGTGCTCTCGACAGTATGACCAAGAGCCTTATGCATGAATATCTCCTAGAAGTATATGAAATAACAGGAAAAACTATCTTTTTTGTTACCCACGATCTCGAAGAGGCAGTTTTTCTGGCTGACCGTGTTATCATAATGACTACTCGCCCTGGCCTCATCAAAGCTATTATCGATGTGGACATCCCCAGACCGAGGGACTTCCATGTTTTGGCTACTGTCCAGTTTATGGAGTTCAAGGATCGGGCGGTTAAAGCCGTTCGTGAGGAGGCGCTAAAGGCCTTTGAGGCGGGAGACCGGGAATTGGCTTAGTTTCTAAGCTAATCAACTGCCGCGATAATCCGTGTGTCAAGTAGCCTTTCCCCTTTTTCTCCACTACCTAAGAATGGAACTCCCTACGGTCCAGATGAAGCTGGACATTGCGTGTCGAGCGGGATTCAAATATAAGTAGGACATGGTTTTATGGTTTCGAAAGTCCTTTAACAAATGGAGGTGAAAAGATGGATGACCCCAGGAAGCTAACAGTGAAAAAACCCGTAAAATTGGTCTTTGCCGGCGGTTTCCTCGGTTCTGGAAAGACAACGGCGTTAGCTAGTGTCCATCCATTAATGTAGCTGTGGGCACTGTGGGTTTCCAATGCAGAAATGAGCAATTTTCCGCAAGGTCAAGGAAAACAAGGGTTTTTGCGGAGACGTACGTTAGTACGTCGCACAAGGAAACCCGCAGTTTGACGCCGAAATTGCGGAAAGGGGCCATTTATGGATGGAAACTAGCTACACTTGCGAGGCGTCTGATCGAGCGTGGCATGCGAGTGGGGATTATCACCAATGACCAGACCGATAACCTTGTGGATACAGTTATTGTGAAGCAGATGCTTTCCAAACTCGGTGTTCCGGTCGAAGAAGTGGTAGAAGGCTGTTTCTGCTGCAAGTTCGACGAGTTGATCAACCAGATGGAAAAGATCCTGGCCCGCCAGTCTGGAAGAGCGGTTGTTAGTCTGGTGGCAAAAGATATCCGGCCCTCGGCAATCATGAACCGACAGGCGTTCTTGAATGCAATTGCCGTTGACATGGCCATTGGCGGTTCAACCAATACGCTTCTCCATCTCCTGGCCGTTGCCCAGGAGGCACGGGTGGAGGTCAGCCTGGATGATTTTGACCGGATCAGCCGCAGGACCCCAAACCTGTGTCGAATAAGCCCATCAGGAGCGCATCATATTGTGGATTTTCATGAGGCAGGCGGCAGAGTTTACCCTCTTATCATGGAAGCAAGACCTGATCTGAAAGTGATCGTCTGTAGTGGCTATAGCATACATGGCCCTGCCCAGGACATCCTTGATGCCGGTGCCGAAGGATTCATCCAGAAACCGTTCTTGATTGCACCTTTTGCCGAGAAATTGAAGGAGGTGTTGGAAGGCAAGTAGCCCACGAAGTCACCCTGGTTTCCTTGTCAGCTGAGGTGAAACTTACCTATATGACCCCGGAATTTCAAAAGGTATAAAAACAAAGGGCTGCAAAACCAATTGTTGACTATTTTCAAAGGGTTTGCTATGCTGACTTAATGCACGTATCTTAGCATCGATGCCCCTTAACCAAACCTCCAGTTTTGAGTGGAAATTCTGCTAAACTAATGTGATATCTCTGGCGATGAAAACAAAGCCCTTCAAAACGTGATCTAAACCAAAAAAAAGTGAGGACCAATGGGAATTGCAAAGGCGCATACACAATGTTCAGCTGCTGAAATAGAACCGAAGCCAGACTGGATCCCAAATGTTAACACTTTGAGAACGAAGATTCTAAGAATGGGGGAAAAATCATGAAAACATTAAACGTAACCTTGGCAATGATTGTGGTCTTGGCGGTAGCGAGTACAGGTTATGCAGAAGTGATTAAGTATAGGGGGTCATCCACTGTTGGTCAATTCATATACGACGCAGCAAAAGTCTACAATAGGTCGACCTTTGACATTGATACCAAGTCTGAAAGCAGCGGCGGCGAGGATTCGGCCGCAACAGGGAGAACCGATCTCGGTGGCGTAGCAAGGGATGTGAGACAAAAAATACTAGACAAGGGGGTAAAAAAGTTCCTTATTGGAAAAGATGCCATCGGTATCTTGGTGCATCCGAGCAACCCCGTCGCAAAACTCTCAAAAGAGCAGCTATCCAGCATCTTTACGGGTGAAATTACCAATTGGAAAGAAGTTGGCGGCCGAGATATAGATATCGATGTTTATATCGTAAACCCGAGATCAGCAACTAGAAAAGTATTTAAACAAACGGTCTTAGGGGACAAAAAATATGCCGGAAAACGAATAAAGACGATCCGCCCCGATCAGCGAATCATTGAGGAAGTTGAGAGAAACCCTGCCGGCATAGGGCAACTCAGTTTTTCATTTCTTGAGGGCGCAAACGTGAAGAGAATCTGGCCGGACGGCGAAGAACCCTCTGTCAACAACCCGAACTATCCCATCACGAGAAACCTACACCTGGTGACAAAGGGGGATCCTAAGGGAGAAATAAAGGAGTTTATTGATTGGGTCCTGTCACCGGAAGGACAAAAAGTGGTGAAAATCCATTTCATCGGCGTTAAATAGAAGGTATTGAAACTATTATGTATAAAACCGGGAAGAGCATCCTCTTGGGATATTTGACAAAAAGTATCTCCTTAAAATTCATTGTATTGGTTTCTGTTATGATTCTGATCCTTTTCAGTATGGGCGCTGCAAGCCTGGTGAATGTAATGAGTGAAGCACAGTCAAGCCAAATGGGCGTTTTTGTAGATCAGATGCGGGCCGAACAGAGAATGGAAGAAGAACTGCTCAGGGCCAGACTAGTGAGGAAAGCAAAGTTAACGGCCGACTTCCTGGTGAGCAATGCATACAAATATATCGAAGATTTCGATTATGACTACCTTAGAGAGATGGCTCGTGACGCGCAGAAGGACCCTGATATTGCATTTGTCGAATTTTACGATATTGAAGGCGCCTATTTTTACGAAGGCGAACACGAAAAGGGCGGGCAACTTGTTTTTCCGGTTGAGTATGAAGGTGTGCGGCTGGGATTCATCGAGATAGGTCTGAGCTTTGATTCGGTCGATAAGATCATTGATGATATATCAAAACGCATTGATGAAACCATACGGGGAACCAAGAATGAATACAACAATCTGTTTGACATGCTTATCAAGCAGATTATTATCTTGAGCGTTGTAGGGGTACTCATCATCTGTTCCGTTATCTATTTTGCCCTTACGAGATTCATAACAGTACCACTTCGGAAAATCAAGAACGTCGCGATGGCAGCAGCGCTGAAGAGCGAAAGGAATGATGGCAATGGTATGAAGCTGGGAGTTGTGAC
>JACNJD010000204.1 GCA_014382715.1 Candidatus Desulfacyla euxinica
AATTCTTAGAGAAACGGTTTTTATTAGCCGCCCGCTCACTTTGTTCGCTCGACACACACAGACGGGCACAGACCTTTTGCCTCCGCGACTTGCGGAGGCAAAAACAGTCAATCGCTTCGCGATAATTATTACGCTTATGCCTGAAAGGCATGTGAAGCTTTTGCCTGGGCAAGTCGCTCAGGCAAAAAATCTTTATTGTCTGCGTATGTCTGTGTGTGTCTGCGGCTAAAATATATATTTCTTGCGCATTCGCCGGGTACGCCTCGTTTTGAAGCAAAATCACTCGCCTTTAAAAACCGGTTTGCGTTTTTCCATAAAGGCGGTGAAGCCTTCAATACAGTCAGCAGATTGACCCACGATTCCGGCACCTTCAGCCTCAGCCTTTAGGCCTTGATCCAGCCCTTCATAGGCGCCTGCAGCCATTGCTTTCAACACACATCCGACTGCAATGGGGGGCCTTTCGGCCAGCCTTTCAGCAAAATCAAGGGTGTCATCCATGAGCCCTTCCGGGGTAGACACCTTGTTAACAAGGCCCATCTCAAGCGCCTCCAGTGCGCCTATTTTTTTGCTGAAGAGAATCATGTCCAGGGCCTTTGCCCTTCCAACCAGACGGGTCAGCCTCTGAGTCCCTCCCCAGCCGGGAATAATCCCCAGATTCAGTTCAGTAAGTCCTATCATGGCATTTGGGGCGTCCACCATTATTCTGAAGTGGCAGGACATTGCAAGCTCACATCCACCCCCAAGTGCATAGCCGTTGATAGCCGCTATGACCGGTTTTGGGAAGCGGTCGATCCGCCTCCAAAGCTCTCTGCCTTTAGGGTCGGTTTTAGGGGAATTAGCGGCATCAGAGATGTCAAATCCCGCGGAGAAGCATTTTTCGCCGGCACCGGTGATGATGACAACCCGTGTATCCCTGTCATTCTCCAGCTCATTAACAACATGCTCGAACTCGTCCATAGTGGCAAGATTCCAGGCATTGGCAGGCGGGTGGTCTATGGTGACAATACGTATATGATCCTTTTTATCGAGAACCAAATTTTCATAAGCCATTGGGAATCTCCTTTGGATAATTGGTGAAAGATTGAAAGCAAAATGGAGAACTCTCTGAGATTGGTGGTGAAAACCTACACGAACTTCTTCTATTCGTCCTAAGACAAAAAATCAACACATAATTTGACTCCCTCATTGTCAATTGCCTTGTCGGGTACTGTTCAGTAATCTTCGGATCAGGTACAAAGGGCTGTTGCAGGCGGCCAAACCGAGGATACCGGATCTCCTACGCTTGTCCGCCTCTGGCGAGTTACCTCTTCTGGCACCTTCAAAACCAACCCGTCTGTTTGTAGAGGAAGTTCGATTTCCCCAATCCACCGGCATCAGCCACTGTCAGACCTTTATGTATCTAATTGATATAACAGGAATTTGGGGTTTAGAAAGATTGACCGAAATAGCAGATCTATGTAATTCTTCGTTAGTTCATATTCGGAATCAGATATCTCAATTCAATCCGAATCCCGGGGCTTCAAGATATCACAGCTTTTAACTTGCTGAAATCTTTGACTTCTGGTAAGATAAAAGACACTAAAATAAGGCTAAACTTGGTTAGCATACAAACGAATATTTTTATTTTGTGAAAGTGAACCATAATGCACGTAAGTGTGATCTGAGGGTGCTGTCAAATACCAAAAAAACCCTGACCATATTGTAACATTTCTAAAGCCGAAATTTGCATAATAACGAGATCCCTGGAAGAGGATTTTTCTTGACATTAGACAGCTTTTCTATCTGGGGCAATCATCCCATGAACACAGAGAAATTTGAGCGTAAACTATCGGCCATCCTCAGTGCCGATGCCAAAAGTTACGGTCTTCTTAGGCATCTCAGTATGACGTTAATTGTAATCGCAACGGGACTGCTCATGTTAGGATGTAGCAGTGGTGATGGTTCAGTTGGTTCTGACTTGGTCATAATGAATGCGAAGGTTTTTACATCCAACGCCTCAAATCCCTGGGCACAGGCTGTTGCTGTCAATGAGGGGCGGATAGCCTATGTGGGTGATGATTCCGGGGTACGCGCCTATGTAGGCTCCAAAACGCATGTAGTCGATGCCAATGGGAACATGCTCACTCCCGGTTTTATCGACAATCACTGTCATGTACTCTGGATCGGAGCGCTTCAAGCCTTGATGACGAAAGAACTTTATAAAGCAACCAGCGTAGATGAGATAAGAACCTCTGTTCAGAAATATGCGGACAACCATCTGGATCATGCGATAGTGATGGGTGTAGGCTGGAAATACGAATATATACCGGGTGGAATGCCCGATAAAGATATCGGGGATTCGATTATTTCAGACCGTCCAATGCTGCTGATGTCCTACGGTGGCAATTCCGGCTGGCTGAACAGCATGGCGGTTGAGCAGCTTGAAAAGCGAAATGCAACTGCATTCAATCACCTTGCTCCTGCAGTCGATTCCGATGGTAATTACACGGGAGTTCTGTTGCATTTTCACGCCTTCAATCCTTTGGATTTTTATTCCATAGAAGAACTCGGTACAAATATCAAACGAAAGATGTTTGACGAAATCACAAGAATACTTAGTGATGGCCTATCTTACGGAGTGACTGGTTACAATGACGTTCAGATTTACAAATCGTTTATCCCAATGCTTCTTGAGTTCCGCGAGCAGGGGGGACTGGATAACGTAAGAGCACGTGGTTCCTATTACGTGGGAAGCCATTCGCTTGAAGATGAGGAAGGACTGAAAACCAGTCTTACGTACTGGAAGTCACTTTATACCGATGAATCCGATGCACATCTGGTTCTTGGCGATTCGGTCAAACTGTATATTGAAGGCGTATTCGACAGCCACACCTGTCTTTTGCTAAATCCCTATTCCGACGAACCCAACAACTACGGAGAAGCAGTCTGGACCCAGGAAGATTTTAATAAGGTCGTGCAAATCATTGACGGGATGGGTATTCAGTGCTGTACCCATGCAAGTGGCGACGGTGGAATTCGGCGCGTAATCAACGCTTATGAAAACGCAATCAAGATCAACGGATACCGCGATGCTCGCCACCGTCTTGACCATTGCGACCTTCCTGAACCCACACAGGACCAGCCAAGAATGGTCCAACTCGGTATCTATGCCGCGATGCAGCCAAATCATTTCTTCGGCAACTCTAATGCCGAAACGCTTCTTGGTTTTGATCGGATGCAGCGGTTTGAACCCTGGGGATCGCTGGAAAAACTCGGAATCAACCTGTCTTTCGGTAGTGACTGGGCAGCTGGTCTCCTCAATCCAATCTACGGTCTGTTTCTGGCCACTCAACGGCTCAACTATAAATTTGAGGACAACTGGGGGCCGGGTGAAAAGATACTAATTGAAAACGCTATGCGCCATTACACAATCGATTCGGCAAATGCTCTGAGGCTGGGAAAAGAAATCGGATCTATTGAAGTCGGTAAATATGGCGATTTTGCCTTATTCAACATTGATTTAAGAACAATTGCTTCCGATTGGTTTATTATAGAACATCCGATACATGTGGAAGGAATGGAAGTTACAGGGTGGGAAGACTTTGTGGAAATGACAGTGGTGGGTGGAAAGATTGTCTATCAGAAAAATGGAGAGCAACACTAAATTAATGTGGACAAGGGAACTCGCTGTAGCCACCAAGATCTTCGACATTTTAATATCATGCATCTCCAGATTTTCCAGGCAAAAAGGCTAACTTACGT
>JACNJD010000191.1 GCA_014382715.1 Candidatus Desulfacyla euxinica
GGAAGGATTTCACCAGCATCCTTGCTTTGCCTGGAGTGACCTGGTGGTACATAATCGCGGGAAAACCGGGGTTTTCGATAATGACCACGGGTTCTGCATAACAATGGCCGATACATCCTACAGTGTGGATACGAGCCCCGATGTTCCGCTCGGACAATGCTTCCTCGAATGCGCTCTTTGTCTCTAAAGCCCCGGAGGCAATGCCGCAAGTCGCCATCCCAATGTGTATCTTAGGGGCAGGATCTTCAATAAATACCCTTCGGCGTTTCACTGCCTCTTCATGAATGGCGCTGAATGCCTGATCCAGATCTTTCCAATTTGGCTGATCCATCTCTCTGCTTTTTTCTTTCTTCTTTTTCCTTTTCTATCTGAAAACCTAAGATCAGGCCTTCTACTTTACTCGGCGCTACATGTCCATGGACGTTTTCATCAACAATGGCCACAGGGGCTAAGGCACAGCATCCCACGCAGGCCACCCTTTCTATGCTGAATTCCCGGTCGGGTGTTGTCTCCCCCTCATTGATTTCGAGTTTCCGTTCAAAATTTTCAAGTATAATGTCACCGGCCCGGACATGACAGGCCGTACCGAGACATACCTTGATATGGTGCTTTCCGGGTGGGTGAAATCGAAACTGATTGTAAAATGTGGCTACCCCATAGACCTCACACACCTCGATCTGCATGTGTTCGGCAACTATCTTTAAGACCTCAGGCGCGAGATAAGCATGTCTCTCCTGGATCATCTGAAGTATGGGGATAAGATCTCTTCTTTCTTTTCCAAATTGTGGAAGCTGAGAAGTTATATCATCCAACATAGCTGCTTCTTGAGCACGAATCGCTTCATCCACCGGAAGTCTCCTTGCTATATCTTTTCCATTGCGCCAAGTGTTCCCTGTATTCTGTCTTTAAGGAGGAAACAAAGTTTTTCTAATAGATTAAATCCAAGCTCACGGTTGCTTACCATCATATCTCTTAGGTCTGTCCCCTTTATGACCACCAACCTGGTAGGTTTTTGACAGATGGCTGAAGACATGAGATTATGCGGTTCGCCTAAAAGGGTGGACCAGCAACCTAAGACCCGGCCCTTCCCGAGGACTCCGATTACAGCGTTTCCCTTGCGCATACCCAGGTCCATCGACCTCTCTAAGAAAATATGGCCTTCAGCTATTATATACAGGTGCTCTCCAAAATCTCCCTGACTGAAGACACATTCTCCCGGTTCACATGTTCGTACCTGGCAGAGAGTGGCTATTTCGTTGAGGTGGGTTTTGTCAAGCCCTCTGAAAAACTCGCAACGTTCTATTACGTGTCGAACCTCTGAGCGATCCATACCTTAACCTCCAGAAATTTGGTAAATCCCTGTCGAAGATCCCCGGACATAGTGCCTTGGAACCCGTGGATGTTTGTGAAGCCTGTTTGCTTCTGTGATGATCATTTTTTGACGCGGTTTTCACTTTTAGAATTGCACACCGGACCATATACATTTATGTGACCATTTCTGTCAATATATAAGGCATCACCCAATTCTGTACTTAGAGCAACAGTTCACTGGTTCCCCGGCCTGTGGCGAAGATTTTCGACAGCCTCCCAGGGTTTTTCTTTGGTTGACACATCCCGATCGAGAGGGCAAAATGGGAATCATTAAATTCGTCGTCTGCATTTCAAGAGGGAGATAGGAGGAGATCTGATGAAACGATTCATTATGGTTTTGGTGATGATTGCGGGATTATCAATCGCAGGCTGTTCTGGAGACAATGCCAAAGAACTATTTGAAACGGCGCAGTTGGAAGAGCTGCAAAATAACCGTGATCATGCCACAAAACTATACCGGGAAATATTAGAAAAAGATCCTGAAAGCGAAT
This sequence comes from Candidatus Desulfacyla euxinica, assembly GCA_014382715.1. GTDB lineage: Bacteria > Desulfobacterota > DSM-4660 > Desulfatiglandales > Desulfatiglandaceae > Desulfacyla > Desulfacyla euxinica. The sequence continues at coordinate 1,863 of JACNJD010000191.1, forward strand.
ACGCCGGCAAGGCGCGCAAGAGGTTGGATGCCTTGAAACAGGCCAACCCTTAATTTATATTATTCCGCATCAATAACTTCAAAGCAGATGGGAGAGAAGATATGCCACCAGACAGTCGGTTCTTTGACAGGGCGCGTGAGACCATGGGACGGGAAGAACGAAGACCCCTCCTGAGCCAGCGATTTGTAGATACCTTTCAGCGTGCCTATGGGCATTCAAAGGCATATAAAGAGGTCTTCGAGTCGGCAGGTCTGAAAATTTCAGACATCAAGGGTCTTAATGACCTGGAAAAGCTTCCCCTCTTACGCATTGAGGATCTGGTAGATTGGCAGAAAAGGGAACCCCCATTTGGAGGGTTTAATACCATAGATCCTGACAATTTCAGACGGATATACGTCAATCCAGGGCTTATCTACCAGCCCGGTGAACAGGAATATGTGGACAGGTCCTGGGCTGAGGCGCTTTGTGCAGTCGGCTTCAAGCCGGGAGATCGAGTTGTCAATACCTTTAATTACCATCTCTGGCCTTTTGCCTTCATGTTGGACGAGTCGGTAAAAATGATCGGTGGAACAGTGGTTCCCACAGGCGTTGGAAATACTCTGATGCAGGTCAAGATCATGCAGGGTTTGAGGGCCAATGGATTCTTGGGCACCCCGAGCTTTTTGATGACTTTGGCTCAACGCGCCGAGGCGATGGGCATGGACCTGAGAAAGGACATCCTGCTGGAAAAGGCTCTCGTGAGCGCAGAGATGCTCCCTGAATCCCTTCGAACGCGCCTCGAAACCAATCTCGGGATGATCATCCGTCAGGGCTATGGAACCGTGTTTTTGGGTTGTATCGGGTATGAATGTTCACACAGGACCGGTCTCCACGTGCCGGACAGCATACTGGTCGAAGTAGTGGACCCTCAAACCGGTATACAGGTAGGACCGGGGGCTGTTGGCGAGATCGTTGCCACCAATTTCAATAACTCCTACCCGATGATTCGTATGGCAACTGGGGATCTTTCAGCCCTGGCCCGAGGACAATGTCCCTGCGGGAGAACCGGCCCTATGCTGAAAAAAATACTTGGGAGAACCGGTCAGGCTACCAAGGTGAGGGGAACGTTTATCCATCCGTGGCAGGCAGATGAGGTCATGTCCAAATACAGGGAGGTGTTTAAGTACCAGGTAGTAATTACGCGGGAAGCTGACAGAGATGATATGACTTTCCTGGTGGAAATGAAAGAGGAAGGCTCCGGAACCGATATGCTTTGCGCACGGATTGAGCGCGATATAAAGGATATCCTGACCATAAAGGGATCGGTTCAGGTTGTTTCAAGGGGGACTATCCCCGATCTTCACAAAAAAATCGAAGACAAAAGGACCTGGGAGTAATCAGCAAAGCATGAGGGACTGAGTGGCAGGAGCGGGAAGTATGGATAAGATCAAAATTGGCGGAATCATGCAGAGTGGCGGACGGGCTTTAGTTAAAATTATGTCTGTGCCGGATCATGTAAGTGTCGCAGGCACCGTGTTAGGGGCTATGGGAAGGAATGGTATCAACATAGAACTCCTCGTGGAGAGCTTTGATCTGGATGACTGTGGAAATTTCTCATTGGTTATAGATCAAAAAGACCTGGACTCGGCCTTAGCCGTCTTAGAGGAGATAAAACCGACGATTGACGCTAAGGTAATATCCTACACTCCGGATGTGGCCGTGATAACTGTATTTGGTCCTCACCTGCGAGAGAAACCCAGCGTGCATGGCGCGATGTTTTCTTCCATAGCCTCAGTCGGGATAAGTTCTCTCGTTATCTGCACTTCCATCTCAAGCATATCCTGCGTGGTGGAAGGCCAACATCTTGACATTGCTGTCAGGTCTCTTGAAGAGGCGTTC
>JACNJD010000180.1 GCA_014382715.1 Candidatus Desulfacyla euxinica
GATAAAATCCTGTCAAGTAAACTGTTTGGAATCAAGACTTCCGGTACATGCTATAATAAGATCATGCTTCAGAAGGCTTTTCACTATCAATGCAAGGGGTGCCACAAGGAATTGGCGAAAAAGAAGAAGAAAACCGGCGCTTATAGAAAATGTGGGGGTTGCCACTTAAAGAAAGAAAAAAAGTGAGTTCCAATCCAGGAAGAGAAGCTCAAACGATAACTGGCTGCATCCGATAAGGCTTAAAAGTTTGAAAGGTCATGGCAATCATCCTGTTTGAACTTGTGGAGAACAACGTGAGACGGATCCTGTATCTCGACCTTGAATCGACCCTGCTGTGCATCCGTGAAAATTATGAAAAAGAAATTCAAAGCGATCAAAGCGAGTTCATGAAAGACGTCAAATGCCATCCAAAAGGGTTCCAAAGTTCGAGAAGATATTGCAAGAAGCTAACCTCGAGCGAATTACTCCAAATCCCGAACTTTTCGACCAGTGGTCAGGATGGATCTGATAGAATCTTACAAAAATTGCGTTCTCTGCCCGCGCCAATGCCGGATGAACCGGGTTACCGATAGCGCTGATGGAAAGGTCGGTCATTGCGGTGAAACGCATCAACTCAGGATTGCCCACGTAGGCCCTCATTTTGGCGAAGAGCCACCCATCTCCGGCAAGAATGGTTCGGGGACCATTTTTTTCACAGGATGCCCGCTGAAATGTTCTTTTTGCCAGAATCATCAGATCTCACACCGTGGCCTCGGGTCAGGCACAAGTCTGGAAGAGCTGGGCGTAAAGATCACGTATATGGTTGACCACCACCATGTCCATAATATCAACTTCGTGACTCCGGATCATTTCTTTCCCCACCTCTTTCAACTGGTCTCCCTCCTGCGCCGGGATGGTATTGATCTCCCAATGGTCTATAACCTCTCCGGATACCAGTCGGTGGAGGCATTGAAGTCGGCGAGAGAGTATGTTGATATCTATCTTCCCGATTATAAATATTCGGATGCATTATTGGCAGCAGCGCTCTCCAAATGCAGGAATTATCCCCAGATAGCGCTGGAGGCCATTGCAGAGATGGTCAGCCAAAAGGGCTTCTTAGATTCACTCCTGACTGGCGTTCCCCTTGCCACAAGAGGGGTTCTAATCAGACACCTGGTTCTACCCGGAAAGGTTGCGAATTCCATCAATGCCCTGACCACTCTTTTCGTTGAGTTTGGTGCTGATCTACCTTTAAGCCTGATGTCCCAATATCATCCCGTTGTTAATCAAGAGGATGACGATTTAAATCGACCCGTCTCGGAAGAGGAGTTTGACAGGGCCTACTCCCACGCAAAGGAGCTTGGTTTTGAACATCTTTTTGTCCAGTTTCCCGACAGAGACACGGGTAAACGCCAGGCAGATTCTCCCTTCTTACCTGATTTTAAAAACCCGGATCCATTTCCGTCCAAGCAAAGAAAAAGCCCCTGATCCAGGGGCTTTTTCTTAACAATATCATTCAAATAAATCAGAAAATCACTCCCATGGTTCTGCCATCTTTTTGTAGAAGGCGTACCTTTCTTTCCCATCCTCTGCGGCTTTTTGAAAAAGTGTTTCCGCGTTTTCCGGAAAACTCCTGGTCAGACTTGAATAACGCACTTCGCCCATCAGGAATTCCTTAAGATCGGCCTTTGGTTCTTTGGAATCGAGGGTTAGCGGGTTTTTGCCCTCTTCCTTCAGCATCGGGTTGTACCGGTAGAGAAGCCAATAACCTGCCTCAACAGCCCTTTTTTCCTCCTCCTGGGTCAGGCCCATGTTGATACCATGATTGATACAGGGCGAATAGGCAATGATAATGGAAGGCCCGCGATAGCTCTCTGCTTCCCTGACGGCCTTGAGAAACTGGTTCTTGTTGGACCCCATGGCAACAGAGGCCACATACACATATCCATAACTCATGGCCATCATGCCCAGGTCCTTTTTCCGGGTCGGTTTCCCGCTTGCCGCGAATTTTGCAACCGCTCCAGTGGGTGTTGCTTTGGAAGACTGCCCGCCGGTGTTGGAGTAGACCTCGGTGTCTAACACCAGGATGTTTACATCGTGGCCAGAGGCAATTACATGATCCAATCCCCCGTAACCGATATCATAGGCCCATCCGTCTCCACCGATAATCCAGATCGATTTCTTGGTGAAGTAGTCGCTTCTGTCCAATATTTCTAAGAGTAACGGGTTCAACCGGGCACCCGGATCCATAATCCCCAATTCGATCAGATCGACAATCTGGCTACCGAACTCCTTTGATTTATCCCCATCATGCATGTTTTCAAGCCAGTCGTTCAGGGCCTCTTTAAGTTCTACCGAGAGATCAGCCTCCAGGACCTCGCGCACAAGATCGGCCAGTTTCTCACGTCGCTGGTTCACCGCCAATTCCATACCGAACCCATACTCGGCATTATCCTCGAACAGGGAGTTGGCCCATGTGGGGCCATGGCCGTCCTCGTTCACTGTGTAAGGGCAGACCGGAGCTGACCCGCCATAGATAGAGGAACATCCTGTGGCATTGGCAATCATCATACGGTCGCCAAAGAGCTGTGTAACCAGCTTGATATAGGGCGTTTCACCACAACCGGGGCAGGCGCCTGAAAATTCAAACAGGGGTTGACAGAACTGGCTCCCCTTCACCGAAGTGGCAGGCATCAGGTCGTCTAATATGGGAAGCTTTGTAGAAAACAGATGATTGGGAACCTGCACCCCCGTCTGTGTGTCGAGAGGGTTCATGATAAGGGCTTTTTTCTTTGAAGGGCAGACCTGCGCGCAGTTACCGCATCCGGTGCAGTCAAGGGTGCTGACCTGGATTCGGAACCGCAATCCCTTCAGCTCCTTTCCCTTGGCCGGCATAGTGATAAATTTCTTCGGGGCACTTGCAAGTGCATCTTCCCGAACCAGAACCGGTCTGATAACCGCGTGCGGGCAGACAAAGGCACACTGGTTGCACTGGATGCATTCCTCGGGCTGCCACTCCGGGGTATTTATGGCGATACCCCTCTTTTCATAGCGCGTTGTGGCTGTAGGAAAGATCCCATCAGGTGGCATGGCGCTGACCGGCAGCTTGTCTCCCTGCTGGGCCAGCATGGGCCGCATGACATCCTTTACAAACTCGGACTCATCCTTGTCAATGTAGGCCTCATGCCCGGCCTTGGCCCAGCCTTTGGGAACTTGAATTTTCTTCAGCAAACCTGCGGCCTTGTCCACTGCATCGACGTTCATCTGGACCACCTTGTCACCCTTTTTCCCATAGGTCTCTTTTATGGCTTCTTTCATGTAAGTCAAGGCCTTTTCAGGTGGTATTACATCGGCGATCTTGAAGAAGGCCGCCTGCATTATCATATTGATGCGAGCCCCTAAGCCCAATCCGGCAGCGATCTTCACCGCATCAATATTATAGAAGTTCAGCTTCTTCTGGGCAATGGTGCGCTTTAAACGATCAGGGAGTTTTCGGGCCATCTCTTTGGCGTTCCACGGCGAGTTGAGGAGAAAAGAGCCTCCCTCCCTGATTCCCTCTAAAATCTCATACTCATGTACGAATGAGGGATTATGACACGCAACAAAATCTGACTTTTCAAGAAGGTAAGGGGCCTGAATCCTGTGAGGCGAAAACCGTAGATGGGATATGGTGATCCCTCCCGATTTTTTGGCGTCATAGGCGAAATAGGCCTGAGCAAACATATCCGTGTTTTCCCCGATAATCTTGATGGCATTCTTATTGGCACCGACTGTGCCGTCAGCCCCGAGGCCCCAGAATTTGCATCGTACCGTTCCTTCAGGTGTTGGATCAATCTCATCTCCCATCTCAAGAGAGGTGTGGGTCACGTCATCTTCTATACCCACCGTGAAATGGTTTTTAGGTGCCCTTGATCGCAGATTATCAAAGGTGGCCTTTACCATCTTGGGAGTAAAATCCTTGCTCCCGAGCCCGTATCTTCCCCCAACAACCTGCAATGTCTCATTCCTTTCCTGTAAGACTGTACATACATCCCTGTAAAGGGGTTCCCCCAAAGCACCGGGAGACTTTGTCCTTTCTAAAACTGCAATTTTCCGGGCGGTAGCAGGGATGGCCCTCAAAAAGTCGTCCCTTGAAAAAGGCTGGTAGAGACGCACCTTGATCAGACCTACCCTCTCACCAGTACCGTTCAGGTAGTTCAAGGTCTCCTCAATGGTGTCGCAACTGGAGGCCATGGATACGATAACCCGGTCTGCCTCCGGATCTCCGGCATAATCGAAGAGCTTGTATCTTCGGCCCGTGAGCTCCCCCACCTTGTCCATCTCTTCCTGCACCACATCCGCTATCGGTTCAAAAAAGGGATTAGAGGCCTCACGGTTCTGGAAAAAGATATCGGGATTCTGGGAGGTTCCCCGCAATTGCGGGTACTCGGGATTCATAGCCCTCCCTCTGAACTCGTCAATGGCTTCCCAGTCCACAAGTTTAGCCATATCATCGTAGTCTATTAACTCGATCTTTTGAATTTCCATGGAGGTCCTGAACCCGTCGAAAAAGTGTAAAAAGGGTAAACTGGTTCGAATACTGGCAAGATGGGCAACGAGTGCCAGATCCATAACTTCCTGGATAGAGGCCGATGCCAACAGGGAAAATCCTGTCTCCCTCACAGCATTGACATCCCCGTGATCGCCAAAAATAGAAAGGGCGTGGGTCGCAATAGCACGGGCAGAGACGTGAAACACTACCGGCATCAGCTCCCCGGCTATTTTGTACATATTTGGGATCATCAACAACAGACCCTGGGAGGCCGTAAAGGTGGTTGCAAGCGCCCCACCGGAGAGGGCACCATGAACCGCGCCGGCCGCTCCTGCCTCGGACTGCATCTCTACCACCTTCAATGCCTGGCCAAACATGTTTTTCCGGCCATGGGCGGCCCACTCGTCAGCATATTCACCCATACTGCTTGAGGGAGTTATGGGGTAGATAGCGGCAACATCACTCATGGCATAAGCCACATGGGCTGCAGCCTCATTTCCTTCAATGGTTTTTTTTATGGTTTTCATGATTATTATTCCTTTCTGACGATGTCATTTGGTTAAATATATCATTGGGCATCAGGTTGCCTTTTCTCAACAGTTACGTTATCAAAACAGTATTCTGCCGGTACAAAAATTGATGGCCTCGTAAAAAGTCTCCAAGGCCGTCACTCCCGCGAACGCGGGAGTCCAGAAGTGATTGAATTCCCTGGATTCCCGCGTTCGCGGGAATGACGAAAACGGGTTACTTATGACTTTTTACGAATTTGTCAAAATTGGATTAAGTTTAAGGGGCGGGTTTCGTCTTGTCAAGATATTAAGAGGGCATTTTTATTATGAAAAGAGAATATCCGGAACATCCTATTGTGGGGGTTTCAGCGGTGATTTTTGTGGATAAGTCAGTGTTGCTGGTCCTCAGAAAACAGGAACCGGCCAGAGGCAAATGGAGCCTTCCCGGCGGCGCGGTAGAATTAGGCGAGAGCATTCTGGAGGCATTGGCGCGGGAATTACAGGAAGAACTATCCATTAAAATAGCGGTGGGAGGGCTGGTGGGTGTCTTTGACAAAATTTTCCATGACCACCAAAACCAGGTCCAATACCATTATGTCGTTGTTGATTACTGGGGCTGGCTCGTGGAAGGGAAGCCCACTCCCGCTTCGGACGTCAGCGAAGCCCTGCTGGTGCCTCTTGATGAACTTGAAGAGTTTGATGTTGACCAGGAGCTGAAGGAAACAATCAGGAAAGCGTATGGCGCTTGGCGGAAAAGCTTAGATAGTGCCTGAACCTGAAAGGTCCCCTGGCAGCTACCACAACTTTAGCTCACCTTAGTTCATTTTAGTCACTTTAGATCACTTTAGATGCCATCCTTGCACTTCCTGATACAGTGAAGAGATCTTATCCGCCACCTGATCTATGCGAAAGACTGCATGGAATCGTTTTCTTCCTGCCTCGGCCATACTTGCTCGCAGACCAGGCCTTTGGCAAAGGAGCTCCAGCGCCCGGGCCAAATCATCAACAGCCCCCGGTTTCACCAGAAGCCCTGTTTCCATATGACGCACTATCCAGCCCATGCCTGATCCAGGCACATCACTGGCCACCACCAGCTTTGCATAACGCATGGCTTCTAAAAGGACCAGGCCGAATGCCTCGGTACGTTCTATTGACGGCAGACAGAATAAATCAGATGTCGCAAGCAATGCCCGGAGCTTCTCATCCGGCATGAACCCTGTCAGCTCAACACGTCCTCCAAGCCCTAATTGCCGGATAAGCCTCCGTAAATGCTCCTTGCGGTCTCCCTCGCCAACGATAATAATATGCGATTGCGGCAGGTCTGCCGCAGCCTTTATCAAAATTTCATGTCCCTTATAATATGTGAGTCTTCCGATAGAAATTATTCTTGTCCTGCCGGTCTGCCATACTCCTTCGGCCCAATTCTCCAAATCCCTGCCAGGCATCTTCAGCCTGTTTTCGTCTAAACCAAGGGGGATAATGCGGCACTTCTCACGCCAGGAAGAAAGGGGCCCACTTGTCTCAAAATATGGCGGCGTAGAGGCAATAATGGCAGATGCCTTTTTCAGGAATCGGCATTCCAGGGGCTGGTAAAGACGGTAGGCAACTGCCAGCCGTCGGTCAATATCCGAATTGACAATATCAGACTGCCACTGGATAACCCATGGGACCTTGCGGGCAGAAGGAATTGCCATGGCCAGAAAGGCTGAGGTGTTGGGCAGATGCATGTGCAGGATATCTGGTCTAAAGGCGTGTATCTCCCGCCTCAAGGCTAAGGCGAATCCGGGGCTGATCGGGGCATATAAAAAGCTGCCGTAGCACGGCACACGATAGATCCTGGCAGCCGCGTCGTTATTGTAAGCCCTCCTTCTGCCAAATTCATGGCCATGGACAAGAGCAGCCGTGTTGATGTTTCTCCTCTCCAAGGCAGGAAGCAGATCGCCCATGAAATTTTCCATGCCTCCTGCAAATGGAGGATAAAACTTGCCAATGTGCAAAACGCGCATTTAAAAGCTTCTCGTATTGTAGGGCCTGCCAGTCATCCTTCCGTGTGGGAATCCTCCGGGCGATCAGGCCTTGATTTCTTTTTCATGGTATCCATCTCCATTTTCAAGAGACCCAATTCCTGTATCATGACTTTGGTCTGGTCCGTTAATCTGGAAGTTATTAACGAAAGATGAATCAATATTGAAATGATTGCAATGATGAGTATCAGGAAAATTGCAGCAGGAGCATATGCAATCCCGAGAATCCGGGCAATCACCTCAAGGCTGCCCCGCCAGACAGAAAGAAAGAGAAAAACTCCCCCGAAAAAAAGCCATAAAATGGCAAATTCCTCTTTTATCCTTTTATTGCGGATGAGCATTATTATCAGCCCTATGAAGACAACACTTCCAAGGATTGAGACATATTGAATAATATTTATATCAAGGCTTTTTAACATAACCGTTTAGTCTTTCGCTATCCTTGGCCGCATGGCATTCACCAAGACCGCCAGCAATACCTTTATCATATAATACCCTGATTTTATCCCCGTGATTGATGAATCACCCCGCTTACGTTCCTGCATGCATACAGGAACCTCTTTTAACCTGAAACCATTTTTGCCTAACAACAGGACCGCCTCGGGCTCCGGGTAGTCGTCGGGATAATTTTCTGCAAGGAAGTGAATGGCCTTTTTGCAATATGCCCTGAATCCTGACGTATTATCGGTGATCCTTTGCTTAATCAACAGCGAATTCAGGATCTCAAACACTTTAATCCCTCTGCGGCGTAAGGGGGTCGACCGGAATCCATTCTGTTTCTCGCAGAACCTTGACCCGATCACCACATCGGCCTCATTGTGCAGGATCGGATCCAGCAATATCTTTATCTCAGAGGCAAGATGCTGTCCATCTCCGTCAAATTGAAAGGCAATATCATAGCCCTTCCGCACTGCATATTTGAATCCTGTCTGTACGGCGCCGCCAATACCGAGATTGCCTATAAGATTTACAACAGAAGCCTGGCCGGTTGAGTCTGCAAGCGCCCCGGTCTCATCATTTGAGCAGTCGTTTACCACAAGGATATCAATAAGAGGATTTTCTCCTTTTATTGCCTCAATAACATGGGTAATGCTTTCTGCTTCATTGAATGAAGGCACTATTGCAAGTATTTTCATAACCATTCAAAACCCGCTCAAATAATGAATTACCCCGCCTGAGGGGGACAAGACCGCCGCAGAGCAGCGGGGAATTAGAACCTCGTCCGCCTTCGGCGGATTGACTCGGCCACTCACATCGTACAGGAATCTAAGGGCACCACTCACTTTCTATAGTAAAAGGCGCCCTTTTTCAACCCTGTAACTGTTTGAAAGGTAATTTTTCAAAATCCACGGGTTTGGCTGATCTTTAAAATACCCTTTTTGCACCTAACATTGACAAACTCGCAAAAAGTCAGGAAACACCCATTTTCGTCATTCCCGCGAACGTGGGAAGCCAGGTAAATCAGTTGCTTATGGGCTCCCTCGTTCGCGAGAGTGACGGCTTTGGAGACTTCTTACGAGACCATCAACATGAAAGATGTCGTTGCACAATCCTCACAGGCAAGTTAAGATACCGCACAAGAGACACTATCCCGACCCTGTGTTTTTCTTCGACTGAAGCCTGTTATGATGTCTTCAAATTATCTTGCCCATGCGCGGATTTAGGGTTAAATTGCTATAGGAGGTATTTGAAATGGCTGATGAATGGATGACAAATGAGGAGAGATTTGAGGCCGCTATCGCCCTGGATACCGTTGACCGGCATCCGGTCTTTCCCATCCTCGTGACAACCGCTCCGAGATTGTATGGAATCACCCAGGCAGCGGCGTGGCAAGACCATAATGTGGCCCGAGAAGCCTTAATCAGATGCTTTGAGGACTTTGGATATGACTACGGGAGCAAGCCGAACTATTATTACTCTATGCTCCCAGGAAAAATGTGCGCGGCCCCTGTCCGCAACCTGATACCGGGTAAACATTTGGCCGAAGATGACCTCTACCAGGTGGATGAAAAGGTCCTCTTTACCCGTGAAGATTACGATAAGATTATCTCCTTAGGGTGGAATGGCTTTTGGGATGAACATTATGAAAAGATCAGCAGGAAGACATGGGAGCAGTTTACGCAAATGCAAAGCATCTCCAATAAACTATATGTGGATGATATGAAAATCTGCGAGGAAAGGGGGATGCCCATTTTTTTGGGCGTCGCTGTTGACTCGGTGCTGATGGCCTTCTCCCTTAGTCGAACCCTAAGCGAATTTACCCGAGACCTTTATGAGGTCCCGGACAAGGTGGAAGCCGCAATGCAGGCATCATGTGATGATCTGATTTCAAACGCCATTCAGGTCTGCAAGAATAATGGCAAGAAGGTTGCCTTTATTGTCCTGGAGAGAGGTTCGGGTTTCTTTTATCGTCTGCCTGTGTTTGAGCGCTTTGAATGGACGTTCCTGCAGCGCTACGTAGATGCCTTTGTATCCGAAGATATAACTCCCTGGCTGCATCTTGATACGGATTGGGGTATGAATCTTCCCTATTTCAAAAAACTGCCTAAGGGTAAGTGCATTTGTGACCTTGACAGTACTACTGACATCTTCAGAGCAAAGGAGATATTGAGAGGGCATATGTGTATCAGCGGCGATGTCCCGGCGTCCCTGCTGGCCATCGGAAAACCGGAAGAGGTTGCTGAATATTGCAGACAGCTGATCGACGAAGTGGGAGACGGGGGAGGGTTCATGCTGACCACGGGATGTGAATGCCCCATCGACGCAAGACCCGAAAACCTTAGGGCGATGGTGGAAACCGGAAAGACGTACCAAGGGAAAAAAAGCCGGCGGAAAGTTCAGAAGAAAGCTGCGACCGAGAAGAAGAAAGCGGTGGATAAGGTCGATCTTGCGGGGAATATTGCGCAGGCCGTAGCAAAACTGCGGTTTGGTGATGTAATGAAGATGGTGGAGCACGCCGCAAGAGAGGGCGTTGACCCCTTGTTGATCCTGAATGACTGCCGTGCCGGTATGGATCAGGTCGGAGAACTGTACAGCTCCGGGGAATATTTTCTATCTGAGCTCATCATGTCGGCGAATATATTCAAGAAAGTGGTAGCCACTTTAGAACCGCTGTTAATGGAAGACCAGATGGATTCGGCTTTGGGTTCAGTGGTAATCTCCACTCCCAAGGGGGATATTCATGATATCGGGAAGGATATTGTGGCGACCCTTTTCAAAGTGGGCGGATTCAGCGTCTTTGACCTTGGTGTAGATGTGGAGCCCGAAGCGATTGCAGATGCCGTCGCCGAAACAGATAGTACTATTGTAGCCATGTCGGCCCTTATCACCCCTACCTTTCTGTCCATGAAGAGGGCGGTGGAGTTGTTAGAGGAAAGGGGCCTGAGGGACGGACGATATGTTATCATTGGAGGTGGTCCCACCACGGCTGCCGTGCGCGATTATGTTGGGGCCGATGCATGGAGCCTTGATCCAAAGGTGGGCGTGAATTTATGCAGGGATTTTTTGGGGGGATAAAATTGAAAGACATCTGTCGAGATTTGCATAACGAGCAGGAAGCCCTGGACGCTATCGTCTCCAAACTCAGTGACGAACAATGGGACCTCATTACACCATTTATCGGCTGGTCCATAAAGTATGAAATCGCTCATGTAGCCTTTTGGGACATGGCGGCCAGACTGGCGGCCTCGGATGAAGCGGCTTTCAAGAAACTCATCCAAAGCACGTTTGCCTCGGAAGAGGCCTATACGGAATCCCAGCGGGAGCTGCGGGAAGCTGTGCCGGCATATGTCATGGAATACTGGCGGCGGGAACGGAAGGCCCTGGTCGATGCCTTGACCGCAAAAGACCCCAAGGAACGCATCCCCTGGGTCGGACCTACTATGAGCGCTCGATCCAAAGCCACGGCCCGCATTATGGAGACCTGGGCCCATGCCCAGGACGTGGCTGACATCCTGGGCATTGAACGGGAACCAACCGACCGGCTCAGACACGTGGCCCACATCGGTGTGACGACCTTTGGCTGGAGCCACGTCAGCCGTGGTCTGGAAGTGCCCGACGTGGCCGTGCGTCTTGAATTGATCGGACCGTCAGGCAATCTGTGGACCTGGGGTTCGGAAGACGCCACAGATAGCATTAAAGGCCGGGCTGAAGACTTCTGCCTGGTCGTTGTTCAGCGTCGACACGTGGACGACACCCGGCTTGAAGTGAAGGGCGACGTGGCCCGGAACTGGATGCTGATCGCCCAGGCCTTTGCCGGCCCGGCTGTAGAGGGCCCCAAACCCAGGGAGAGGAAAACAACACCTCAGACCATGTGCAGATAGAAATAACCCTTACCAAAAACGAGGAATTCAAAATGAACTTGGATTTTACCCGGGAAGAATTGGATTTCCGCCAGGAAGTTGAGGAATTTACCCGGCGCGAGTTGCCGCCGAACTGGGATAACCAGATTGTGTTCTGGCCGGGTGGCTACGGAACCATTCCGATCTTCGAAACGGAATTCCAGGAAGTCGCAAAGGAGTTCAGTCTTAAGCTGAGTGGAAAAGGCTGGGCCCGTCTGGCATGGCCCGAGAAATATGGAGGGGAAGCCTCTGTGATGAAGGCAGCCATTGTTGGAAACGTGCTTTCTTATAACAGAGCGCCGGCAGGAGGGGTCGCATCTTCCATAGTGGCACCTTCGCTTATTCTGGTGGCCAGTGAAGAACTCAAAAAGGAATTCCTGCCTAAAATCGCCGATGGCCGGGCCGGATTCTGGCTCGCCTACAGCGAACCCAACGCCGGGTCCGACCTCGCTGCCCTCAAAACCACTGCTGTGGAAGACGGGGACGATTATATCATTAATGGCCAGAAAATATGGAGCAGCGGCGCTCACGTGACGGAATACGCCTGGGCCTTAGTCAGAACCGACCCGGACGCGCCCGCTCATAAGAGCGCGACCTTGATCATCATTCCCAACAATGCATCAGGTGTTACGATCAAGCCGATAGTCAACATCTGCGACATTCATTCATTTAACGAAGTTTTCTTCGACGATGTCCGGGTGCCCAAGAAATATGTTGTCGGTGAAGTCAATCAAGGCTTCTACAACGTCATGCTGGCCCTGCAGTTCGAACGACTGACCATTGGCTCGGGCTCGTTTCGGAGGGTGCTCGACGAACTCATCCAATATGCCAGGGAAAATGTCCGCAACGGCCGGCCCTTGTCGGAAAACAACCAGGTCAGAAGAGCGCTGGTGGACATGGCGATTGAGATCGAGATATTCGAGAATTTCTACTGGCAGTCGGTCTGTATGCTGGAAAAGGGGAAAGTGCCGGAAATTGAAGCCTCGGCCCTCAAATTGGTTTTTACCGAACTCAGCGTCAAACTGGCCAACACGGCCGTGGACATTCTCGGTCCCTACGGGTTGTTGGACAAAGACTCGACCAGAGCCCCTTTCGGAGGACGAGTCGGGATCGGATATCTGGACTCCATCTCCGGTCCCATAGGCGCCGGCACTTCGGAAATACAGAAAAGCATTCTGGCCACCAGGGGGTTGGGGCTCCCCCGCCAATAACAACAAAGGGAGGCGTATCTTGGACTTTGAACTAAATGAAGATCAACGAATACTTCAAAAATCCGCCCGTGATTTTCTAAAGAAGGAATGCCCTAAGGATCTTGTTCGAAACCTGGCTGATACCGACCCGGGGCATTCTACAGAGCTGTGGCAAAAAATAGCCGCGTTGGGTTGGATGGGGCTGCTTGTACCCGAGAATTACGACGGCATCGGCTGGTCATTTGTGGAACAGGCCGTGCTGCTTGAAGAGATGGGTTACGCCCTTTGTCCGGCCCCCTTTATTTCAACCACAATTCTCGGAGCACAAACTTTGCTCATGTCGGGCAATGAGGATCAGAAGCGGGGCATTCTGCCAAACATAGTCGCCGGAGACCTGATCCTGACCATGGCCTTGACTGAATCCGACGGCGGATGTGAACCGTCGGCGCTGAATCTCATGGCGGTGCGGGAAGGGGATAAATGGGTCTTGAACGGGATCAAGCTCTTTGTCCCGGATGCCTTGACTGCTGATTATATCCTTTGCGTAGCCCGGACGGGCGATAATTCAAGCCCGGAAAAAGGCCTAACCATCTTCCTTGTTAAAACAAAAACCAAAGGGGTAAATATCGCCCCTTTGAAAACCATCTCAAAAGACAAACAGTATGAAATCAACTTCAATAACGTCTGCCTGAAACCGGAAAACATAATCGGCCCTGTTGCTGGAGCCTGGCCCGCCATCAATGCAATTATCAACATGGCAGGGTTGGCCCGTGCCGCGGAAACCGTGGGAGTCATGCGTGCGGTTCTGGAAATGACCGTGGCCTATGCCAAAGAAAGGGTTCAGTTCGGGCGGCCCATAGGCAGCTTCCAGGCAATCCAACATTATCTGGCCGACATGTGGGTCGATATCCTCGGGGCACGCAGCCTGGTCATGAAGGCGGCGTGGAAACTGGCCACGGGCCGGCCCTCGGATAAAGCGACCGGGATGGCCAAAATAATGGTCGGGAAAGCCGGCCGCAAAACCACCACCACGGGGCACCGCATCTTCGGTGCCATCAGTTTCACCATGGAACACGACCTTCATCTCTATCACCGGAGGTCCCTGGCCAATGACCCGACATTGGGGAATTCCGATTTCCACTACGAACAAATAGCCGCAGGTTTGGAGTTGTGAGTTAAACACACCGTGGAAGCAAGGAGGTAGTCGGAAGAATGATGGGGCGTTAACCCTGACTTTTTTTCCTTGAAACCTCTGCCATATTCCATTAACAATTGAAGGTAGTGCTGTTCGTCTGGATTTGGTGTCTTGAATAGGAACCAAAATCTGTTGAAATCTCTGGTGCATCATTTGTTTCCATGACCCTAATCCTGCTGCAGGCGATACGAACGTGTTTTTTGGGATGTAGTTAAATTTTTTTCTGCAAGATAGTACATTTCCCAAACCAACATGGAACTTTTCAACGAGATCATACAGACTCTTCTGAGCGGCGTGTCCATCGGCTGTATTTACGGCTTGGTTGCCCTCGGGTTTGTCCTGATCTTCAAGGCCACCGAGGTAATAAATTTCGCCCAAGGGGAGATGATGGTGCTTGGGGCATTTATTGCACTCACCCTCATCAACGTCTTTGGGTTTTCTTATTGGGCCGCCTTATTATTGGCCACCGTCGGCTTGGGCATTTTCGGGCTGATATTGGAACGGCTCGTCCTGCGTTCCCTCATCGGCGAACCTGTCTTTGCCATAGTCATGCTCACCATCGGCCTGGGCTATTTTGTCAGAAGCAGTGTCAGCATGGTCCCTACTTGGGGGACAGACACCTATGGGTTCACAACCCCCTTTACGGACAAGGCGGCCAGATACGGGGAGTTGGTCCTCTCCTGGGAGCAGCTGGCCATCATCTTTATGACCATAGCCCTGATCCTGATCCTTTTTGCCTTTTTTCGATACACCCGCATGGGGGTGGCCATGCGGGCCACCTCCCAAAACCAGCTCGCCGCCGTATATATGGGTATCAGCGTCAACCGGGTCTTTTCCCTCACCTGGATCATCAGCGCGGCCGTGGGCGGCTTTGCCGGAGTTCTCCTCTCTCCCATCACCTTTGTTCACATGAATATGGGATTCATCGGGCTGAAGGCCTTCCCCGCGGCCGTGCTGGGTGGATTCAGCAGCATCCCGGGTGCCATTGTCGGGGGGCTGATTATAGGTGTGACAGAGAGCCTGGCGGGCGTTTATCTACCGATTGGTTGGAAAGACGTGGCCGCATGGATCATTCTCATCGGGGTTCTGATCATCCGGCCGCAAGGGTTGTTCGGCATTCAGGAAAAGAAAAAGGTGTAGCTCCATGCGTTTCTTAATGAAAAGAAACTACAATCAGGACATCCAGCTCTTCAAGTACCGGAGCACCTTTTTCTGGTATCTGGCCCTGATCATCGGTTGTTGTCTCCTCCCCCTGGTATTGGATGATTATATCACCTCGCAGCTCTCCTTTATCTGCATGTACTCCATAGCCACAGTGGGGCTAATGCTCTTAACAGGATATACGGGCCAAATTTCAATGGGCCACGCCGCCTTTTTTGGTATAGGGGCATACACATCCGCCATCCTTACCTCAAAAGGGGTACCCTTTCTCCTGGCCCTTCCCACGGCCGGCCTGCTGGCAGGGTTTATAGGGATTTTCATCGGCCTGCCTGCGCTTCGCCTTTCCGGCCTTTACCTCGCTATTGCTACCATGGGGTTCGGCTTTATCGTGGATGAGGTCCTGGTGCGATGGGAAAGCCTGACCAACGGGAATATGGGGATGATGGTGGACCCTGTCTCCATCGGTCCTTTGACATTTGAAACGGAGGTGCAGTTTTACTATCTCACGCTCGTTGTTTTGGTGCTGACAATACTCGCCGCAAAAAATATCCTGCGCTCACCCACGGGCAGGGCCATGATCGCCATCCGGGACAGCGAAGTTGCGGCCCAGGCCATGGGTATCAGCATGGCAAAATACAAAACAATGGCCTTTGCTATCAGCGCCTTTTTCACGGGGGTTGCCGGCAGTCTGTACGGGCACAAACTCACCTTTATCAATCCGGAAAGTTTTACCATACTGGTCTCCATAGAGTTTCTGGCAATGATCATCATAGGAGGCCTGGGCAGTCTCCACGGAGCCGTATACGGGGCTGCATTTATTATTTTCCTTCCCCAGTTGATCATCATGACCAAGGACTACATGCCCAAGTATCTGGCCGATCAGACAGGCCTTGAATCGGCCCTGTACGGGCTGATGATCATGCTCTTTATCCTCTTCGAACCCATGGGGATTTACGGGATATGGAGGAAGAAAAAGTTCTACTTTGAGATGTTTCCCCTCTATAAAAAAGATACATTTAAAAAGGAAAAGAAGTATTTTAAGGCGGAAAGGCATTAAATGGCATTTTTTGAGACGCATAATATCTCTATCAGTTTTGGCGGTTTAAGGGCACTTGAGCGTGTCAGCTTTGAAGTGAACAAGGGAGAAGTGTTTTCCATAATCGGACCGAATGGCGCAGGAAAGACTACCATCTTTAACTGTATTAACCGGTATTATAACCTGGATGAAGGGGCTTTCATCTTCAAAGATAAGAACATTGCGAAAGTCAGTCCCCATGTAGTGGCCGATCTGGGCATATCCAGGACCTTTCAGAACATAGAGCTTTTCAAGAACGCCACGGTCATTGACAATCTGCTCCTTGGCAGACATCGCCACCGCCGATCCAATCTGTTCATGGAAGCCCTATTTTCTCCATCTGTACAGAGGCAGGAGATTGAGAGCAGGGAAAAGGCCGAGGAGGTCATTGACTTCCTGGATCTTCAGGCCTATCGGGACCAGTTTGTATCCGGTCTTCCATACGGTGTTCAAAAGACCGTGGAGCTGGGCAGGGCCCTGGCCATGGAACCTGAACTTCTTCTTTTGGATGAGCCCTCTTCCGGCATGAACATGGAAGAGATGGAGGATCTGAGCTTCTGGATTACCGATATCAAAGAGGAGTTGGGCATCAGTTTTCTTTTGGTCGAACACAATATGCGGCTGGTGAAGGAGATTTCGGATCGGGTGTTGGCCCTGAACTTCGGGGTCGTCATCGCCCAGGGGACCCCAAACGAGGTCTTGGGACACCCGGAGGTAATGAAGGCCTATTTAGGAGAGGAAGGTGCCTCTACTGCAGGTTAGAAATATAGAGACGTATTATGGTCCCATCATGGCCATCAAGGGAGTTTCTCTGGATGTTGAGGAGGGGGACATCGTCACCATTCTGGGGGCGAACGGCGCTGGAAAGAGCACCATTCTCAAGACCATATCCGGTGTTATGGATCCTGAAAAAGGGACCATCGAGTTCATGGATCAAAGAATAGATGGGATGAGTCCCGACAAGATCGTCCGCATGGGCATTACCCAGGTTCCAGAGGGAAGGGAAATATTCCATGACCTTACGGTAAAAGAGAATCTCA
Organism: Candidatus Desulfacyla euxinica; assembly: GCA_014382715.1. Classification (GTDB taxonomy): domain Bacteria; phylum Desulfobacterota; class DSM-4660; order Desulfatiglandales; family Desulfatiglandaceae; genus Desulfacyla; species Desulfacyla euxinica. Next base: position 17,045 of record JACNJD010000180.1, read on the forward strand.
TGATGGGGGCGTATTTGAGAAAGGACCGGTCTGAGACCCAAGAAGATCTTGAAATAGTGCATGATTATTTTCCGGTCCTCAAGGCCAGGAGTTCGCAACTGGGGGGGAACATGAGCGGTGGGGAGCAGCAGATGCTGGCTATTGGCCGGGCGATAATGGCTACGCCCAAGCTCCTGCTCCTTGATGAACCCTCTCTGGGGCTTGCGCCTTTCCTGGTGAAAGAGATCTTTGAAATCATAAAGCGGGTAAATGACGAGCAGAAAACCACCATATTGTTAGTGGAGCAAAACGCCTTGATTGCCCTTTCATTAGCTCGTATCGGGTATGTCCTTGAGTTAGGGCGGATCGTTAAGGAGGATACCTGCAAAGAGTTGATGGAGAACGAGGATGTAAAGGAGTTCTATCTCGGCGTCAAGGAAGAGAGCATCCGCGGATCCAAGCGGTGGAAGAGGAAAAAGAAATGGCGGTAAAGAGTCAGAAGGCGCTGGCGAGCCCTGTAGGTCCCGGAGTAAACACCATCCCCCGTCTCTTCTGGCAGCGGGTCCGGGAGTGGGGTGACCGGACGGCCATGCGGGAAAAGGATTTCGGCTTATGGAAGGATATCTCCTGGCGCACCTACGGGGAAAACGCCAAATATGTGGGGCTAGGGCTTGTGGGACTGGGCCTGGAAAAGGGCGATCGGGTCGCCATTATCAGCGAAAACAACCCCGAATGGCTCTATGTAGACATGGGGACCATGGGTGTTGGGGGTGTGACCGTCGGAATATACACTTCTGACTCCCCCCAGCAGGTGGAGTATGTAGTGGGCCATTGTGGGGCCAAGTTCCTTCTTGTGGAGGACGAAGAACAATTAGATAAGATTCTGGAGGTCAGGGAAAATCTTCCCAGCCTCCAAAAAATCATAATTCTGGATATGGAAGGGCTCAGAGATTTTTCCGACCCCATGGCCATAAGCTTCGATGAACTGTTGGCATTGGGAAAAGACAGGGACCAGCGAGATCCCGAGCTTTTTGAAAAACTGCTTCAAGGGCCTCAGCCAGACGATCTGGCCATTCTAATCTACACATCCGGCACAACCGGCCCACCCAAAGGGGCCATGATTTCTCATCGAAACATCATCGAGGGCATGGACGGGCTTTGGCAGATCATGCCGGGTTATCTGACCGATGAGCTGCTTACCTTCCTGCCCTTATGTCATATTGCCGAGCGGGGGGTTACGGCCTTTGGCGGCCTGAGATCCGGGTGGGTCTGCAATTTTGCCGAGGAGATGGACACGGTCCCCCAGGACATCCGTGAGGTCTCTCCCACCATGTTCTTCGCAGTACCCCGCATATGGGAGAAGTTCTATTCCGGTATGATCCTGACCGTCAAAGACTCAACACGCCTGGAAAAGCTTGCCTTTAAATGGGCCATGGCTATTGGTAATAAGGTATCGGATTATCGGTTGAAAGGTTCTGAGCCGCCCTTCTACATAAAGGTCCTTTTTAAACTGGCAGACTGGACCGTTCTTAAGAATATCAAAAAGGCGGTTGGGCTGAATAGAGTCCGTCTTTGTATCTCGGGAGCGGCCCCCATCGCCCCGGATCTCTTGAAATTCTACCACTCCCTGGGCATTGATATGAGGGAGGTATACGGGCAGACCGAATCCTCGGGCGGGGTAACCATTCATTATCCCGGGGACGTCAAGTTCGGCACTATCGGAAAACCGGTGCCCGGTGTCCATGTCAAAATCAGTGACGATGGGGAGATACTTATCAAAGGACCTCCGGTGTTCATGGGCTACTATAACGACCATGAGAAGACGCGGGAGACCATTGTGGACGGATGGCTGCATACGGGCGATGTGGGCAGGATCGACGAAGACGGCCACGTCATCATCTCAGACCGAATGAAGGACATTATCATCACCTCCGGTGGAAAAAATATCACGCCGTCTGAAATCGAAAACCAGCTCAAATTCATCCCTTACATCAATGATGCGGTCGTAATTGGAGACGGGAGGAAATACCTCACGGCCCTGATCATGATCGATGATGAAAACGTTATGGAATATGCCCAGGACAACCGGATTCCATTCACCACTTATGCCAGCTTGACAAAAGCCCCGGAGATCATCAAACTGATTCATAAGGAGGTGGAAGAGGTCAACAAGAAATTTGCCCGGGTGGAGACAATAAAGAAGTTTCGTTTGATAGACGTCAAGCTCACCGAGGATGACGACGAGATTACACCTACCATGAAACTCAAAAGGAAATTTGTTAACGAGAAGTTTAGGGATGTAATTGAGTCAATGTATTAGGTAAGTGTTCACGGGTTCAAAGAGCACCAGGAAAAAATCAACATAAAAAATTGACTTTTTTAGGCAAAACTCCTCCATTGCGGCTCAAGCCGATTTTTA